>JAIKYB010000167.1 GCA_024683675.1 Treponema sp. | reverse complement strand
AGTAAATAAGCAATGGAGGAAAAATGAAAAGTATTGCTATGAAAATTATTTTGGGCTCTGCACTTGCAATGTCGGCAGGACTTTTGGGTTGTAGCGGAAAAAAGGCTGCAGAAATAAATGCTCCAGAAGGCTGGCATTTAGTTTGGAATGATGAATTCGAAGGAAAGGATATTGATACAAGTAAATGGGACTTTCAGATAGGAACCGGAAGTCAGTATGGTCTGGAAGGCTGGGGCAACAACGAGCTTCAGTATTACAGAAAGGAAAATGCCTCTGTTAAGGATGGAAACCTTGTGCTGGAAGCACGGAAAGAAGACTTTGGCGGCCGAGCTTACACTTCTGCCCGTCTGCGTACTGTAAAGGATGATGGAACAGAGCTTTTTACAAAAACTTATGGCCGCGTAGAAGCAAGAATCAAAATGCCGACCGGAAATGGACTATGGCCGGCATTTTGGCTTCTACCTGCCACTACAGATTACGGCAGCTGGGCTTCTTCCGGGGAAATAGACATTCTGGAAGCAAAAGGCCGCCTTCCAAACAGAGTTTATGGAACGGTACATTTTGGGCAAGCCTGGCCTGGAAACAAGTACAGTGGAGGAATGTACAAGTTTCCTAATGGAGAAACTATAGCTGATTATCATGTTTATGCACTGGAATGGGAACCAGGTGTCTTGCGTTGGCTGGTAGATGGTAACCTTTATTATGAAACTTCTCAGTGGTGGTCTCTTGGAGTCAATCAGTCTGAACCCTACCCTTACCCAGCTCCTTTTGATAAACCCTTTTATATTCTCCTGAATTTTGCCCTGGGCGGAAATTATGATGGTGGAGTAAATCCCGAAGATTATTCCTTCCCTGCACAAATGCTTGTAGATTATGTTCGTGTTTATGACAAAGACCAGCCTTATGCCACCAATGTTAAGCGCCCTATCCCAGAGCGCGACCAGGAAAATTTCAAAAACTTTGCAACTTCTGATGGAAAAAACTTTATTTTTGACCCGGAAATGAAAGATGCAATTACAGAAGTTGGAAATATAAGCCTGCTTTCAAATGAAAATATGGATATTAATAACAGGGCCTGGTACTTTTTAGGTCTTAGTGATTTTGGAGGTTCCGCAATTTCCACAGCCGAAAGCTTTGATGGAATTCAGGGCCGCCATGTGAAAATTACAAACCCGGGAAATCAAAACTATTCAGTTCAACTTATTCAGCATCTGCCGGTTGCCAAAGGTTATTCCTATAAGATACAGTTTGATGCAAAAGCTTCAGCAGCCCGTAAAATAGCAATAAAACTTGGAGGCGATGCAGACAACAGCTGGGCAGTTTATTCACCGGAATATTACCCTGAGCTTGCTGAGCAAGTTAAACATTATTCCTATTTCTTCACAATGGAAAATCAAACTGATACTACAGCCCGCCTTGAATTCAATTTGGGCTTAGATACAAATGATGTCTGGATAGGAAACGTAAGCGTTACCCAGGAAGAGCTTTAATTCCAGTCGCTTTAATTTCCAATATATCTATCAGTACGGAATTCATGTTTTATGACCTTGAGGGCAAAGAAATCCAGCAAAATAACATAAATGTAGAATACGTACTGATAGCCCATTGCCTCTACCTGTTCAGAAAGTAGAAAATCATAAAAACCATGAATAAGCATAGGAATCAGGATAGAAAAAATCAGACAGATATTCTTTCGGATTGACTTATCCCTGACATAAAAAGCTTTTGCCCGGCTTAAGAAATATCCCATAAAAACGCCGAAGGTAGCATGGCCAGGGATAGAAAAAATTGCTCTTCCTATAGAAACTCCGGTTCCATAAGTTACCACATACAAAATGTTTTCAAGCGCCGCAAATCCCAAAGAAGCCGAAACAGCATAAACAATTCCATCATAACGGTAATCAAAATTGTCGTTTTTCCATACATAAATCATCAGGACAAGCCATTTAGAAAGCTCTTCCACAAGGGCAACGCCTACTGTATTTTCCAACCAGGCATATTGAATTGTGGCAGGATCATAAAACTCACCAATCATACTAATAAGAAACCTTTCTAGTACGGCGCATGGAAGAGAAAAAACAGCCCCAAACAAAACAACTTTTAACACAAAGCCTAGAGGTTCTCTTTCGTTTTTATCCAGTTTATAAACATAATGTAGAACTACAACAACAGGCAAAAGTGCCGGAATCAAAATAAAATACAAAATTGTACGCATAAAAACCTACCTGTATATTTTGGATAAAGAGAAGCCATCCTCTCTATTTCTGATACATTTCTTTCAAATCATTTATAAATTCACAATTTTTATGGGTAATTGTCAATACTTGTAAATAATCCCGAAAAGTGTTAATTTTTTTTTTGTTATGTCTATAATCACTCCAAAACGTTCCGATTACATTTCATGGGATGAATATTTCATGGGTGTTGCAAAGCTTGCAAGCTTCCGTTCAAAGGATCCTAATTCTCAGGTAGGAGCCTGTATTGTTAGCGAGGATAATAAAATCCTTTCCATGGGTTATAACGGCTTTCCACGTGGTTGTTCTGATGATGATTTCCCCTGGTCCCGCGAAGGCGATACCTTAGACACAAAATATGCTTATGTAACACACAGCGAACTTAATGCAATCCTAAATTACAGGGGCGGTTCTCTGGAAGGCTGCAAAATCTTCGTAACACTCTTCCCTTGTAATGAATGTGCAAAAGCAATCATTCAGTCTGGAATTAAGACTGTAGTTTATGCAGATAACAAATATGACGGCACACCTTCAGTTGAAGCTTCAAAACGCCTTATGAATGCGGCTGGAGTACGCTATTACCAGTATCAGCCAACAGGTCGAAAACTGGAAATTAATCTGTAATCTGCCATGAAAAAAAGAAGCTATTATCACTACTTAGTTTTTTTATTTTTATTTCTTCTTGCCAGTTGTGCTACAACAAACAAACTAGATAATGATTTAGCTAAAAACTCAGTTCCATACCTAATAGAAGAAAATCTGGAATTTCCCCCAGAAAATTCAGAAGACGGTCAAAAAACTAAATATTTATTTTTCCGTCTTTATAATCCTTACTACAAAAACCCTTTATACGTAGCAAACTTTCTGAAAGCAGGAATTGCTATTACAGAAATTAATCCCGAAATAACAAGTCATAGTGCCATAAATTTTTACCTGGACGACAGTTTTTATGGACTCACTATGTTTGGCGATATGAAGCTTTCCCAGGAATCCTGTACAAACACAAAAAATCATGTTTACATGAGTAAAAGCAATGTTAAGAAATCAACCCAAATGACTTTTGCCCTTCCCGTAACCGAAGAAGAATACAATAACGCAAAGGAATTCGTAGAAACCTATTCTTTAACTCCGGAAATAACTTATAGTGGAATGCAGAATTTTAAAATAGCATTATTTGATATCAACCGTAAATTTTTCACACCAAAAAAGAAACAGAAATTTGGAAATGGAGATTATGAACCTCTTCCAAAAAATAAACCTAAATACAACACAAAAGATTACATAGAATATGATTTTGTTTGCTCCACCTTCATTGCCTTTGTACTTATAAACAATGTTCCCCGCATTGCAGAATGGTTCGAAGAGCATAATATAAACTACCGCTACGTAAATGTCGGAGACCTGATTCATATTCCAGGAATGATTAGACTCTTTTCTTCCACCTGGGAATATTATGAAATTGCCGCACAGGCCTTTGTAGATATGTATCCTCAATTTGATGTATATTTGAATAAATAATTAAAAAGTGTTACGATAGTCTTGATTAACAAAATGAAAAAGAATCGCAGCACTGAAATTTTAACTAAAACCATTTTCTTAAACTTTTTTAAAATACTACATTATTATCCTAAGATGCATTATATGGCTAATCATCCTGATAAATATACAAGTGATGAAAAGCACAACTATCTTTTAAAGCTTATAAACTGCCTTATGAAAACCTGTAAAATCAAAATTGATATTCAAGGCAAAGAGAATATACCTGAATCTGATGGACTTTATGTCTGTGCTAATCACCAGGAAAAATTCGATTCTCTTGCTATCTGGTTTTCTTTTCCAAAAAAATTAGGTGTAATCCTAAAGGATGATGTTACTTATAAGCCATTTATTCGTGAAGTTTGCAATCTTGTAAAAACAAAGAAACTTAAAAAGGATTTACATAAAATAGTTAATCTATATGCTGAAATTACAGCAGACTTAAAAAAGGGCTATAACTATTTAATTTTTCCGGAAGGAGAATATTCTGAAAATCCAAAGGATGTGGAAGAATTTCATCCTGGAAGCTTCAAAAGTCCACAGAGAGCAAAGTGCCCTATAGTTCCGGTTGCTTTAATTGATTCAAGCAATATTTTTGATAAAGGATTTAAATCAACTCGTCCAATTCAGGTTCATTATCTTCCTGCAATCATGCCTTCTGAATATGACGGAATGAATACATCACAAATAGCACATCTTGTAAGAGCAAAAATTCAAGAGAGAGTTAGTCAATTCCAAATCTAACACAGAGGTTACTTATGATTATAGATTTTCACTGTCACATTTACCCTAGCAAAATTGCAGCTAAGGCTTCAAAATCTGTAGGAGACTTTTACAATTACCCAATGAAGTGGTCTGGGCTTCCGGAAGAACTTATAGAAAGCGGCTCCAAAATTGGCGTAGACAAATATGTTATTCTTCCTGTTGCAACAAAAGCAATGCAGGTTGAACCTTCAAATAACTTTACCCTGGAACAGTGCGAAGAGCACCCTGAATTTATAGGCTTTGGAACCATGCATCCTGATTACGATAATTACAGACAGGAATTGTTCCGTATAAAAGAAGCCGGACTGCGCGGACTTAAGCTCCATTCTGATTTTCAGAAATTTCAGATAGACGCAAATCGTATGGATGATGTCTATGATATCCTCACTGATTTAAACATGCCTCTTATAATTCATGCCGGTGATTACCGCTATGATTTTTCTGGTCCAGAGCGAATCTTAAATCTTCATAAAAAACATCCTAAGCTTACTTTAATTGCAGCCCACTTTGGCGGTTATTCTGAATGGGATAATTCCATGAAGTATCTGGTAGGCCAGGATATTTATTTTGACACCTCGAGCACTCTGGAATGGCTGCCAGTAGAAAAGGCCAATGCCATGATTAAGGCCCACGGTGTAGAACGCTTCCTTTTTGCTTCTGACTTCCCTATGTGGGACCACGAAGGAGAACTTGAACGCTTTAATCGTCTGGATCTTACAGAAGAAGAGCGCGATATTATTTTCCACAAAAACGCAGAACGCATTCTGGGTCTCTAAAAGCTTTCCTCTAAAAGCTCTATTCAAAAAACTTGAAAATCTCCAATTATCTGCTAAAATTGTTAGTATATTAAAATGATTTAGTAATAATGAGAGGTTTTTATGGCAATGAGATTAGTAACCCGTTCAGATTTTGACGGACTTGCTTGCGGTGCTCTTCTTCTAGAAGCAGGCATCATAGACCACTGGAAATTTGCTCATCCAAAAGACTTACAGGACGGACTTATCCCAATTGATAGCAATGACTGTCTTGCAAACGTACCTTTTGTAGAAGGTTGTGGCCTTTGGTTTGATCATCACTCCAGCGAGTTTGAAAGAAATGAGCTTAAAGGAAAATATAAAGGCGAAAGTCGTATTACACCTTCTTGTGCAAGAATTATTTACGAATATTACGGTGGAAAAGAAAAGTTCCCTAACTTTGATGATATCATGGTTGCGGTAGACAAGGTTGATTCCGGCAATCTTACTATTGATGAAATCCAGAACCCAACAGGCTGGATTCTTGTAGGCTTTTTAATGGACCCTAGAACAGGACTTGGCCGCTGGCGACAGTTCACCGTTCCAAACTATGCCCTTATGGAGAAGCTTATGGTTGCCTGCCGCGATAAGTCAACTGAAGAAATTCTTTCAATGCCAGATGTAAAAGAAAGAATTGAAGTTTACAATGAGCAGACTCAGAAATTCAAAGAAATGGTAAAGGCCCACACAGTAGTAGAAGGTAATTTAATTATTTCTGATTTACGAGGAGTTGATCCTATCTACACTGGAAACCGTTTCATGATTTACTCTATGTATCCTGAACAGAACATTTCTGCATGGATTGTAAGTGGAAAAGGTGGACAGGGTTGTTCTGCTGCAGTCGGCTACAGTATTTTGAATAAAACCTCAAATGTAAATGTTGGCAGTCTGATGCTAAAATATGGAGGAGGCGGTCACCAGAAGGTTGGTACCTGCCAGTTTACTAACGAAAACATGGAAGCAGAACTTCCTAAGATGTTAGCTGAACTTAAGGATTTGGCAAATAAGTAAAAACTTGCTACAATGAACGGACTATCTTAAATGATAGTCCGTTTTTTTTTGTGGTGGGAATATGAAAAATAAAGTCTTTTTTGAAGGAATGCGAGACGGTCTTCCTATAGGGCTTGGCTATTTTGCAGTTGCCTTCTCTCTTGGAATTGTTGCTAGAAATGCAGGACTTACTCCTCTGCAGGGATTTATAGCAAGCTTTTTTAATGTTGCATCAGCAGGCGAATATGCCCTCTTTACTTCCATTCAGGCAGCAGCTTCCTTTCTGGAAATTGCACTTATAACACTTGTAGTAAATGCCCGCTACCTTTTAATGAGCACAGCCCTCACTCAGCGCTTTAACCCTAAAACTCCTATGATTCACCGCTTCCTGGTTGGCTTTGGTGTAACTGATGAAATATTTGGAATTACAATTGCAAGACCTGGTTATATAAATCCTATTTACAATTACGGAGCTCTAATAGTCGCAGTTCCACTTTGGAGCATTGGAACTTCTCTTGGAATAATTGCCGGTAACTTTTTACCAGCCAGAGTTGTAAGTGCTCTTTCTGTTGCACTCTATGGTATGTTCCTGGCAATCATAGTTCCTCCGTCAAAAAAGAATATTGTTATTATGATTTCAGTTTTAGTCAGCTTCGCAGCTAGTTACGCAAGTACACTCATTCCTTATATAAAGGATCTTTCAGGAGGAACTAGAACAATCATCCTTACAGTTTTAATTTCTTCTGTCGTTGCTCTTATAAAACCTATTCCAGACATCGAAGACAATCAGAATGAAGAAGATAAACTAACTAACGGTCGTTCGTTAAACACAGAATCTAAGGAGGAAGAATAATGACAGCCTACACATATATTTCAATCTTTACTGCATTTTTTGTTTCATACTTAATCCGCGTACTTCCTCTTACACTTATCAGAAAGCCAATAAAGAACAGATTTATAAAATCCTTTTTATATTATGTTCCTTATGTAACTCTCGCAGTAATGACCTTCCCTGCCATAATAGAAGCCACACAATCGCCTCTAGCGGGTGTAATTGCCTTAGTAGTCGGAATCCTTCTTTCCTTCTTTGGTGCAGGCCTTTTCCCTGTTGCCTGTGCATGTTGTGCGGTAGTTTTTGCTGCGGAGTTTTTTCTGGTGTAATTACTACTTCCCTGTTACAGCAGGGCCCTTTCACACTCAGGCCCACTGTCACAGCCGGGCTTTATGTCACAATAGGACTCTTTTCACAGCGGGCCTCCTTTCTCATCGGGCCCTTTACCACAACCAGGCTTTTTGTCACAGCAGGTCTCCTTTCTCATCGGGCCCTCTGTCACACGGGCTACGTCACAGCAGGCCCTTTGCCACAGCCGGGTTTATGTCACAGCAGGTCTCTTTTCTCATCGGGCCCTTTGCCATAGTCGGGCTACGTAACAGCAGGCCCCCTGTCACAACCGGGCTTGACCCGACAATCTTTCCTTCTCTATAATTTCCACATGTTCGATTATTTATTCTTTGATTTAGACGGCACCCTCACAGATCCAGCCCTGGGAATTACAAATTCATATAAATATGCCTTGAATTATTTTGGAATCGAAATTCCTTCTTATGAAAAACTCTGCTCTTTTATTGGTCCACCACTTGTAGAAACATTTAAAAATCAGTTCGGTTTTTCAGATGAAAAAGTTATAGAAGGAGTAAAAAAATACCGTGAATATTTTGCTCAAAAAGGCCTGCTGGAAAATGCCGTCTATCCAGGAATTCCGGAGCTCCTCCAGGGATTAAAAGAAGCTGGCAAAAAACTTGTAGTAGCCACTTCTAAACCCGAAGAATATTCAGTACGCATCATCGAACATTTTGGTCTTTCCAAATACTTCGAAAACGTCTGCGGCAGCAACATGGACGAAACTCGCAGTAAAAAAGACGAAGTAATTGCCTATGCCCTTGAACGCAATCACATATCAGACAAATCAAAAATCCTGATGATTGGAGACCGCAAGCACGATATTCTGGGCGCAAAAAAAGTCGGTTTAAAATCCTGTGGAGTTCTCTTTGGTTATGGAAGTCGAGAAGAACACGAAGAAGCTGGTGCAGACTTTAATGCAGAAAACTTAGAAGAACTTAAATCAATCTGTCTGCAATAATTCCTTTAATCTTTTCATTACAAAAATCCGAAATTCAAAATAGCTTTTACATAAAAAAAATGTGACTAACGAACGATAGTTTGTTTTACAAGGAAACAAAAATGCCAAAAAGAAAATCTTCATCTCCATATATTATTCCCGCAGACTTCCCAGATCTGGATGTAATCCGCGTTGACGACACTTACTACATGGTCAGCACCACAATGCATTTTATGCCAGGCTGCGTAATTCTTCGTTCATACAATCTGGTGGACTGGGAACATGCAGCCTATGTTTATGACCAGCTGGAAGCCACTCCTGCAGAAACTTTACAGGACAATAAAGGTGCCTACGGAAAAGGCATGTGGGCCGCAAGTCTTCGCTATCATCAGGGAAAATTCTATGTAAGCTTTGTCGCAAACGATACACACAAAACTTATCTTTTCACTGCAGATAAAATTGAAGGTCCATGGAAGCGTTCAGAAATCCAGGGCTTTTACCACGATATGTCCCTTCTCTTTGATGATGACGGCAAGGTTTACTGCGTAAGTGGCAACACTGATATTCAGCTGACAGAATTAGAAGAGGATCTTTCTGCTCCCAAAAAAGGAAGCTTAAACAAAGTAATTATCCGCGATGATAAAGAAAAAGTGGCTCTCGGATACGAAGGAAGTCATATCTATAAAATCAATGGAAAATATTACATTTTCTTTATTCACTGGCCAAAGGATAAAATGAGGACTCAGGCTTGCTTTGTTTCCGACAAAATTGACGGCCCTTACACAGGAAAGGACGTTCTTTCTGCAGATGTTGCTGGCTGGAATAGTGGAGCTGCCCAGGGTGGAATTGTTTCTGATTGTGATGGAAATTGGTACGGAATTTTATTCCAGGATCATGGAGCCTTAGGAAGAATACCCGTTTTAGTGCCCGTGCATTTTGAAAATGACTTTCCTGTATTTGGAGAAGATGGAAAGGTTCCGCTAGAAATTACAGTAAACGATTACAAGCCAAATTATACTTACAAAAGTCTTTTTAGTAATGATTTTACAAATCCGGCCTGGCAATGGAATCATATTCCAGATTTATCTTTGATTGAACGAGATTCTCATTCTTTGCATATTAAAAGCGGAAAAACCTGCATAAATCTAGTTCAGGCGGCAAATACTCTTACACAAAGAGTTTTTTCTGAACAATGCAGCGCAAGTGTAAAGTTGGATGCGACTGGGCTTAAAGACGGAGATTTTGCAGGCTTAGCGGCATTAGAAGGTGAATATGGCTTTGTTGCTCTTACAAAAAAGAATGGAAAATACAAAATAATTACTGCTTCTCATAAACTAGACTATTCTCCATGGGCAACCGGAGTTTTTGATGATAAAACTGCAGATATTGATTATGAGGAGGATTTACAGCCTGATGAAAAAGGAATTATAACCCTTAGAGAAGTTTTCAAGCTTGGAAAAGGAGAACAGACTGTCGATTTCTTCTGCTTGAATAAAGATAAGACTGATTTCAGAAAGATTGGCAAAAGTGTGGGTCTGCGCTTTACTTTGGATCATTTTACCGGTGTAAGAATTGCTTTATTTTACTTTTCAACTGAAAAAGCCAGCGGAAGTGCCATCTTTAAGGATTTTAAGATTGATTTACTCTAAAGCAAACGTTGAAGATATTGAGGAAGTATTCTCTGTATTTTCTAATGCTATTATAGGCATGAAAAAAGCAGGAATAGAACAATGGGACGAAATATACCCTGACAAAGCAACAATATCTCAGGATATAAATAACAAACAGCTTTATATTGGAAAAATTGAAGACAAGATTGCTGTATGCTTTGTTTTAAGCGAAGAATATGATGAAGCCTACAAAAATGGTAAATGGGAATACCCGGATTCTAAATTTATAGTTCTACACAGGATATGTGTTGATCCCGACTTTCAAAATATGGGAATAGCCACAGAATGCTTAAAATACATAGAAAAGCTTTGCAAATCTCAGGGATATGAAACTATAAGACTTGATTGCTTTACAGAAAACCCATATTCACAAAAGCTTTACGACAAAGCCGGATACAGCATAAGAGGATATGCAGACTGGCGTAAAGGACGCTTTGAATTAAGGGAAAAGCTCTTATAAGATATATAAAAGTAAATTTACGAACGATTATTAGTTTAAAACTTTTGACTAACAAACGGTCGTTAAACAAAATAGGCAATTCACAGGCAAACCTACATACACAC
>JAIKYB010000152.1 GCA_024683675.1 Treponema sp. | reverse complement strand
ACTAAGACAACACCTTTTGGACGTAATGCAGATGATGTTGGATATCCAATCCGCGCCTGCGAGCTTTTGAATACTTTGGTTGAACCAAAATATATTGAAAGAGTTGCAGTTTATGATGTTCAGCACATCAATAAAGCAAAGGCTGCAATTAAAAAGGCACTTACTTATCAGAAGGAAGGAAAGGGCTACAGCTTTGTTGAAGTTCTTTCTATGTGTCCAACAAACTGGGGTGTTGCACCTACAGTTGCTGCAGACTGGGTAAAGGAACAGATGGAACCTTATTATCCTCTTGGAGTATTTAGAGACGTTCCAGGCGGAGTTACTCCAGAAGCAGCAACTCCTGTTGCAGGAGTAGTGAGTAAATAACTAACAAAGATAAAAAAGATATCAAAGATTTAAAAGATGAAAGGAGACAAACAGAGATTTGACTGATGATGAAATTACAGAAAATATTATAGGAGCTGCTTATAAGGTTGCTAATACTTTAGGCGCAGGTTTCTTAGAAAAAGTTTATGAAAATGCTCTTTTTCATTGAAGATTCTGTAATTGTTGAATTAAAAGCTGTAAAAGAGTTAGTTCCAGAATTTTCTGCCCAGGTAATTAATTACTTAAGAGCAGCAAATATTCCTACTGGTTTATTAATAAATTTTGGAAAACCTAAAATAGAGATAAAAAGATTATTTAAAAATAAAAATCTTTAATATCTTTATCATCTTTTACATCTTTGTTAAATGTCTTTTTTCAGGAGTGATATATGACAACAGAAATAATTTTTGCAGGATTTGGTGGTCAAGGTGTTATCCTGGCTGGAAAAATTCTTACATTAGCCGGAATGAGCGAAGATAAATATGTTTCACACATTCCTTCATACGGTGCAGAAATGCGTGGTGGAACTGCAAACTGTTCTGTAATCGTAAGTGACGAAGAAGTTGCATCCCCTGTAATCGAAAAGCCGGATGTAGTTGTCGCTCTCAACAAGCCTTCAATGACTAAGTTTGAGCAGTGGCTTAAGCCAGGCGGACTTCTGATTTATAATTCTTCTTTGATTGACATTGAGCCAACAAGAAAGGATATCAAGGTTCTTGCTTTGCCAGCAAACGAAATGGCTGCAGAAACAAATAATGCACGTGGTGCAAATATGGTTGTTCTTGGTTGCCTTGCAAAAGTAAGACCTGGAATGATTAGTGGAGTAAAACCATTCGAATACGCTTTGGATGAAGCAATTTCCGCAAGAAATAAGAAATTCAATCCTATTAATATTGCAACAATTGAAGCTGCATATAATAAGGATTACGAAATAAAATAGAAGAGGTATTAAAATGAGTGAAAAGAACAAGATTGGAGCAAAAGTAAAGCTCGTACGTGAGAACAGAAAACTTTCTATTGAAGATGTTTCAGAGCGCACAAACCTAAGTGCCCAGCAGATTGAAAGCATCGAAAATGGATCCCTAGTTCCAAATCTAACTCCACTCATTAAGATAGCCCGCGTCCTAGGTGTTCGTCTAGGAACCTTTATGGATGATGACGAAAACCTTGGACCTGTAGTAACTAGAGCTCAGGATAAAAAAGAAGTAACAAGATTTTCTGACAGAGGAAATGCCGTTAATTCTGATTTGGATTTCTACACACTGGCCCAGAACAAGGCTGGTCGTCACATGGATCCTTTTATCATTGATATTTTCCCATCTTCAGAAGAAGAAATTAAGCTTTCAACTCATGAAGGTGAAGAATTTATCTATGTTCTTGAAGGAAAGGTAGAAATCAAATACGGTAAGGACACCTATGAACTTGAAAAGGGTGATTCAATTTATTATGAATCAATTGTTGCTCATCACGTTCATAGCCATGGAACAGAAAAGGCAAAGATTCTTGCAGTAGTTTATACTCCTGCCTGATTTGGGGTTGTAAAGCTAAAAAATTGCTGCATCGCAATTTTTTTTAACGCTTTGCTATAGAACACCAGCCGCTCTGACCGGCGGCTTTACACATGGACGATAAAGAATACTATAGCCTGATGAATCGGTCCTCCTCATGGGCGCTTCAGCAGGCATTAAAGAAAAAATCAGAAAAGAAATCTGATAATTCTCATTCCAATGACACTTATAAAGGCCTTGAGGCCAGACAAGGAAGGGCAGATGCGGAAATGCTCATGGAAAAAAGAGAGGAATAGTTATGATTGAATTAACCTTAAGCCAGTTACTTAGAGAAAAAACAAAAAATAATCCAGAACATGAATTCATGGTTTATGCAGACCGTGATCTTCGTTTTACTTATGCACAGTTTGATAAACGTGTTGATGATATGGCCTGCGGACTTTATGCAATTGGAGTTCGCAAAGGCGACAATGTAGGAATCTGGGCAACAAATGTTCCGGATTGGCTTACTTATATGTTTGCCTGTGCCCGCCTTGGTGCCGTTGCAGTTACTGTAAATACATCCTACAAGCTTCACGAGTTGGAATATCTTGTAAAGCAGGCAGATCTTACAACACTTTGTCTTACAGATGGTGTAAAAGATTCAAACTATGTTCAAATGATAAAAGAGCTTGTTCCAGAGCTTGATGAATATGAACGTGGCTGCTTAAAGTCAAAGCGCTTCCCATGCTTAAAAAATGTTGTTTTTATGGGGCCAGAAAAATTCCGCGGCCTTTATTCAACTCCAGAGCTTCTCCTTCTTGGACAGCATGTTGATATTCAGATTATTCATGATATTGAAGCTCAGGTTACCCAGCATGATGTAGTAAACATGCAGTACACATCTGGAACAACAGGCTTCCCAAAAGGTGTTATGCTTACCAGCCGCAACATCATCAATGATGGATTTATCATCGGCGAGCGTATGCGCTATACAGAAAATGATAAGCTCTGTCTTTTGGTACCACTTTTCCATTGTTTTGGTATTGTACTTGGTGTTATGGCAGTTTTAACTCACGGAGGAACTCATGTTCTTCTTGAAAGCTTTGATCCTCTTGTAGCACTTGCATCAATTCAGAAAGAGAAGTGTACTTCACTTTACGGTGTTCCAACAATGTTCATTTCAGAATTGAACCACCCAATGTTCAGCATGTTTGATATGTCTTCACTGCGTACTGGTATTATGGCAGGTTCAGGTGTACCAGTAGAATTGATGAAGACTGTAATAGAAAAAATGCACATGCCTGAAATTACTTCTGTATACGGTCTTACAGAATCAAGCCCTGGAATGACACAG
>JAIKYB010000121.1 GCA_024683675.1 Treponema sp. | reverse complement strand
CTTCTGCAAAGCGCGTGTAACAGCTGCTGCTCCTTCCGGATTTTCACGAAGAAGCTTGTGAGTTACAAACTGCTGGCAGCAGTATTCTTTAGAGAACTTTTCATCAATACCTGTATCAAGAATTTTTCTGAAGCCGTAAGCCTGTTCTCCCTTTGTTGCGATTGGGTCGTGCGCACCAATTACATCAACTGCACCATTGTTCAAGGCAATTGCAAGGTCGCTAGAAGCATAAGCAAGGAATTCAACTTCAAGATTATCAGCTGTAACGCCAATGCCTACATCCATAAGCTTACGTTTAAGATTCATAACAGAAGAGTCTGCAAGACCTGGAACACCAATTTTCTTTCCGCGAAGATCAGCTGCTGAATAAATGTCGCTGTCTGAACGAACGTAGTACTTTGTACATCCGATATGGATACCAGAAGTGAAGGAAATTGGAAGTCCGTTTTCCATGGCCTGAAGCTGTGTAGCGTAAAGTCCGTAACCAGCATCAACCTTTCCTGATGCAATCATTTCACCAAGAGTTGCACCACCTTCTACCTGTGGAACGTACTCAGCCTTCTGACCGATTTTTGCCAGCTCTTCATCAAAGAGTCCAAGCTTCCATGCAACGTGTACAGGGGCACCACAAAGGTTTCCTGTCTGATAGTTGATGCGGACTACTTTCTGAGCCTGAGTAGAAGTTCCTGCAGCATCATTTTTTTTACTGCAAGCTGTGAATGTAAGTGTAACAGCAGTCAAAGAAGCTGCTACTAAAATAAGTGATTTTTTCATATTACCTCCTGGCCGCCCGGCAGGCGACTATGATAAGTAGAGTTTTATTACCTACTACTTTAGTATGTTATAATAAAAATTATTTTGTGAATAATATAATTTTTTTATTGAGGGTATAGATTGTTTCTATAACTAACTTTGTTGATTCAGGTAATCAAGTGCATAGAAGGTATAAAGTGAAACTGCCTGAATCAAGGCATCTTCATCTATGTCAAATTTTGAATCATGGTGAGCTGCAGTAGTTCCCTCTTTTGAAGGATTGCCTGTTCCAAAATATGCGTAACAGCCCGGCACTTTGAGAATATATTCTGCAAAATCATCTCCACCAAGAGAAGCGGTGCGAGACTTTACAACATTTTCTTCGCCAAATATTTTTGCGGCTGTTTTTTGAACTTCTGCACTTGCTCGTTCATCATTAATAAGAGGGGGGGTGAAATCTTTATATTCAACTTCTGCAGTACCTCCGAACATTTGAGCGGTTTGTCTGGAGATATCGATAAGCAGTTGTTTTGTTCTTTCCCGAACTTCTGGAGTAAAAGCCCGGATTGTTCCTTCAAGCTCTGCACTTTGTGCAACAATATTGTAAGTGTCTCCGGCCTTAATTGTACCAATTCCAACCAGAACATTGTCCATTGGAGATGTACGACGGGTAACAAGGGCTTGTGTAGAAATGACTATCTGGCTTGCTATGTAAACTGCATCGGCTCCAAGCTGTGGTGTAGAAACGTGGGCAGGATAGCCTTTTACAGAAATGCGGAACCAGTCTACGCTGGCATTGTTTGGGCCCGGCACTGCGGCAATTTTTCCTGCAGGCAGGTTTGATGCAGCGTGCATTCCAAAGGTACGGTCTGCTCCATCAAGAAAGCCCTTGTCTACAAATATGCGGGCACCGTAACCAATTTCTTCTCCGGACTGGAAGGTAAGTCTGATTGTGCCGGAAAATAAATCTTTATGATTGTTAAGGATTCTTGCGGCTCCAAGAAGGGCTGCTGTATGCGCATCGTGTCCGCAGGCGTGCATTCTTCCTGGAGTCTGGGAAGTGTATTCGCAGATATGAGTTTCCTGAATTGGCAGGGCATCTATATCTGCACGCAGAACTATTGATTTTGGACTGGCTGAATTGGAGGTATTTTCAGATTTTTTACTTCCAATAATTTCAGCATAAACGCCAGTCTCGTCAACTCTTTTATGAGCAAGACCAATTTTATCCAGTTCCTCTTCAATACGTTCTGCGGTTCTGAATTCTTCTTTGGCAATTTCGGGGTGCCGATGAAAATCACGTCGAAGCTCGACAATATAGCTGTGATCTCTTTTGATTTCTTCAAATAACTTTGAATCTTGTTCTGTCATAGGTCACCTCGAAACCACCTGTGTATTCTTTACCACTTAATTGCTTTGTTTACAGTCTTTACTGTTTCAGCAGCTTTTTCTGCACTTGCTTCTTTGTAATCAAATGAAGGGAAGAAGGCTTCTTCGAATCTTGAAAGAATGTATTCGGCAACAATCTGAGACTGGTAAGCCTTTACAATCTTCTTATATACTTCGTTGTTCTTATCCTTTGTGCGTGCAACGATGATGTTTACATAAGGGTTGTCTCCACTTTCAGACTGCTTTTCTATAATCAAACCATTCTTTGAAGGAATGAGACCTGCAGGAATTGCGTATGTCCCGTTGATTGTTGCACCTGCATAATCATCAAGAGTTTGAGGAAGTGTGTTGGCTGTCTGAGGAACAACTTCTACATTGTAAACAAGCTGAGTAATGTCCTTAAGCTCTGGTGTGTAGCCTGCTTTTGGATCTACTGTAATAAGACCTGCAGCTTCAAGAAGTTTAATTCCGCGGCTGAGGTTTGTACCGTCACTTGGAATAGCAAATTTAAGAGCTCCTGCTTTTACGCTGTTTGTACCATTCTTACCGGCAGCCTTTTTGATTTCATCAAGGCTCTTGTACTTCTTTGAATAAAGAGTAAGAGGAGCAATCAGTGTGTCACCGATTACTGCGAGATCATAACCATTTTTGCTGGCGTCGTTGTTGAGGTAAGCCTTGTGCTGGAATGCGTTCAAATCGATGTCTCCTGAATTCAAAGCTTCGTTTGGAAGATTATAAGCACTGAATTCTACGAGCTCAATTTTAATTCCGCTCTTTTCCTGATCGAGTACATACTGAACAGCCTTCCACTGATCATTGTTTGCACCACAAACACCAACCTTTACAGTCTGTGTTTTCTGCTTCTTAGCAGCAAAAATGCCACTTGTAAGTACGCTTCCTAAAAGAAGCAAAGCAATAATTTTTTTCATAATTATTTCTCCTTGTAATTCTGAAGTGGTTTCAGAATTTATATTTTTATTTTTCAGGATTCCCTACGGATTCCTTATGTCCATGTTTAAATAACTCTCTGTTTGTTGTTTTTCTTGCAAGGAAAGAACCAGAGAACTGCACAAGACAGATGAAGAGCAGCAGCACTACGATGCAGGCATAAATAATATCCTGATGGTTCAAGCCCTGTCCGTAGTTAATGGCAAAGTCACCAAGTCCGCCGGCTCCTACTGCACCAGCCATAGTTGTAAGTCCTACGAGAGAGATTGCTGTAATTGTTGTTACGCGGATTAATTCCGGAACGGATTCGTGAAGATAAACGCGGAAAATTAAACCAAAGGTTCCGCTTCCCATACTGCGGGCTGCTTCTGCCTTTCCCGGGGCAACATTTTCCAGAGCAGTCTCTACCTGACGAGAAAAGAAAGGTACTGTTCCAAAAATCAGTGGGATGATTGCACCCTTTACTCCGATTGCTGTTCCTACGATTTTTCTTGTAAAAGGAATCAGAAAAACCAGAAGAATTACAAAGGGAATTGAACGGAAAAGATTTATAAAGAGACTGAGAATTGTGTACAAAATCTTATTTGGTTTAATGCCGTCCTTTTTCCAGACAATCAGCAGAACTCCAAAAAGGAGTCCGAGTATAAAGGAGATTGAGCCGGAAATAATGAACATCTTAAAGGTTGCAATGCAGTTGTTTATAAACTTGTACCAGTATGAATAAAGATTTGGGAAAAAACTTTCTATCAATTCCATCTTATGCCTCCTTTGTTGAAATGTCTGTTATACGGACTTTTCTTTCTTCGATAATATATGTTACAGCTCTTTCGATATCATCATCTGCGCCTTTGAGGACAACAATGATTTCTCCAAGAGCTTCGTCTTGAATCATGTCTACATTTGCCAGAAGAATATTCATTTTGATAAAGAATTTTGAAGACACGTCTGATATAAGAGATTCATCTACACTGTCGCGAAGGAAGGTGAGCTTTACGAGACGGCCTCCATCAGTCGGGTTGAAAAAGTTTTTGTCTTTAGCAAGTGTGTCGATTTTTGCAAGTGATGACTGAGAAGCAATAAACTTTTTTGTGATTGCCTTTTTAGGTTCTGCAAAGATATTATAAACTTCACCTTCTTCAACAACCTGGCCGTGTTCCATAACTGCCACACGTTTGCAGATTGATTTTATTACGCTCATTTCATGGGTGATGATTATGATTGTAATTCCAAGCTTCTGATTCAGTTCTTTAAGAAGTGCAAGTATAGAGGCTGTTGCTTCCGGGTCAAGCGCACTTGTTGCTTCATCTGAAAGAAGAACCTTTGGATTATTGGCAAGAGCACGTGCTATTGCAACGCGTTGCTTTTGTCCGCCTGAAAGCTGACTTGGGTATACATTGCGCTTGTCGCTTAAATCAACAAGCTCCAGAAGTTCTGTTACCCGCTTATCAATTTCTTCTTTTTTGATTCCGGAATACTTAAGGGGGTAGGCAATGTTGTCAAAAACTGTAGAGCGGTCAAGAAGATTAAAGTGCTGGAAAATCATACCGATCCCCTTGCGCACTTTTTTCATTTCATGATTTGATTTTCTGTGGAAAGTACCATTTTCATCGTGCCAGGTAAGCTGAGTTCCGTTTACTGTGATTGTTCCTGCATCTGGTACTTCAAGAAGGTTGATACAGCGTACAAGAGTTGATTTTCCTGCTCCTGAATATCCGATGACGCCGTAAATTGAGCCGTCTTCTATTGTAAGAGAAACATCTTTTAATGCTTCCACATCACTGTTTTTAAGGTGATATGTTTTCTTTACAGAATCCAATTTAATCATAATTTTATTTACCTATAAACCTAGTAAGATAGTAGGTATAATAATAGACGGCTGACCTTTTGTCAATACATTTTAGATAGCGTATTCAACTTCCTGAACCTTGCCTGCATAGTCGAGAATCTCGAGAATGCGGGTGCGGTACTTAAGGAAGATATCCTGACCACGGGCACGAGGGTGGCTGATCTGGATCGGAATGATTTTTTCAACCTTAGCCGGTCGTGGTGACATTACAACAACGTAGTCGCTGAGGTAAACGGCTTCGTCTACATCGTGAGTTACCATAACCATTGTTGTATTGTGCTCTTTCCAAAGTCGGAGAATTTCGTCCTGCATGGTCATGCGGGTAAAGGCATCGAGGGCACCAAGCGGCTCGTCGAGCAGCAGAATTTTTGGATGGCCTACAAGAGCTCGCGCAAGACTTGCTCTCTGATTCATACCGCCCGAAAGCTGATGAGGAAAGGATTTTTCAAAGCCTTCGAGGCCAACGAGTTTGATGAACTTGTCTACATCTTCTTTACGTTCCTTGTAAATGTGGCGGGCACGCAGGCCAAAGGCTACATTGTCGCGGATTGTGAGCCAGGGAAAAAGATTAGCCTGCTGAAAAGCAAAGCCCCTGTCGCTGCCAGGCTTTGTGATTTTTGTGCCGTCTACACTGACTTCTCCTGATGTAGGACTTTCCAGCCCTGCGATACAACGGAGAAGTGTAGTCTTTCCACAGCCCGAAGGACCA
>JAIKYB010000069.1 GCA_024683675.1 Treponema sp. | reverse complement strand
ACACAACCACCTTGCTCATAACTGTGGAGCAAGGTCCCCCCGAGCATAGTACTGAGGTGGCACCTAAACGAGACCTGCACAGTTTGCGTAGCAAACTGTGAGAGCAACGTAACGGACACTTTCTGAGCGTTAAGTTTCCCTTATACGTTGCTCATTCCATTGGATTAATCATAAACTCCTTAAATATAACCAAATCCTTGAGCTTAAATGAAATTGTAGAATCCAGGCTGCTCTGGGCAACATCATCACTAATCATAGGGATAATAAAATGGTAGGTTCTAGGCTCGTAGCCGTCAGCGGTAACTTCAATTGCGAATTTAAATTTCTTTGTGATTCCGGCTTTTTCTGCAGGGATTGGTTTTACCCAGAAGGAGTAGGCACCGTGTGTGCTCTTTACAGTTGTAAGTGGGTTGGACCAGGATTTATCCATCATTTCAGCAGGTTTACCTTCATATTTAAGCAATAATTCAGCACCAGGAACAGGTTCAAAAGAACCTCCGTCAATTACAGTACCTGTGAAAGTAGGGAAGTTAAAGCATGGAGTTGTATTTTCCTTTGCCTCGTTATCTTTTCGTTCAGAAAGGTGGAAAGGTCTTTTTGAATCACTTACAATATGCATTCCTTCAAGTGCAAGGGCCTCAACATCAGCTTTAATCTGAAGATCTTCCAGAACCTCTGCCGCATGTGTGATTCCTCGTCCTGAAACAATGTATTTTGCAGGAACACGATTAAGAACGTAACTGATGGTATCAAGTCTGCAGTTTTCACAGTCACAGGAAAGCCAGCTGGCACCTTCTTCTTTTATATTGTCATAAAGTTCATTTACAGTGTGAGAAACAACATCTTCCATTAAATTGTGTACATTCATTACAGAGTCTCCATTTACTTTTTTCGTTTTCATTTTATTTGATATTTATGTATTCTTCAAGTCTTTATTTTTTGTCACAGAACCCCTGCAAAAAAAATTGAGAGGGGCTTCCGCGGCACAGGAAACTGAATCCACTCTTCGACTCTTTGCAGGCTTGCATAAAAAAAATCCGAGGGCAGCCGAAGGCCCCTCTAAAAAAGACCTACAAAAAGTGGAAGCCTATTCATTTCCTCGTTGAAAATACCGTATATTTTCATTATATTTATAGTATGAATACAAAATCAATTTATACATCTCCTCGATTTGATGATGAGGATGAAGAGAAAAAACAGAAAGCGCCTGATCCATTTTCTGACAGATTTTTGAAGACAAGACAGATTATTCTGACAGGTGAAATTAACAAGGAATTAGCTGATTCAATTTCACGCCAGCTGCTTATCCTTGATTCTGAGGACGAAAAAGCTCCTATTTATATGTACATTGACTCACCAGGAGGTGATGTTGATGCTGGTTTTGCGATTTATGATGTAATTCGCTTTGTAAAAGCTCCTGTTTATCTTATTGGTATGGGTCTTATTGCTTCAGCAGCAACTTTAATTTTGATTTCAGTACCAAAAGAGCGCCGTATTGGACTTCCAAACAGCCGTTACCTTATCCACCAGCCACTTGGCCAGATGCGTGGTGTTGCAACAGATATTGAAATCTATGCAAAGGATATGGAAAAGATTCGTGCAAAGCTCAACAAGCTTATTTCTGAAGCAACTGGAACTTCACTTGAACAGGTAACAAAAGATACAGAACGCGATTACTGGCTTGATGCAGATGAGGCTGTAAAATATGGTCTTATCAGTAAGATTGTAGAGCGCAGAACAGATTTGCCTAAGTAAAATGACCTTTGCTTTAACGGATGAGCTTATTACCAGCATTATCTCAGCTATGGAAAATCAGGATGAAGATTTTCTTATTGACGCCGAAAGTGGATTGCTGGTAGAAGCTGATCAGAAAGCTGATGAAGAAAAATATTATGATTTGCCAGATTGGACCGCTGCGGACGGATTTGCAATGCGAGAATCCTTTGTCGCAAAATTGCATGCTCCACTTGCAAGAGACGAATTACAGCAGGTTCTTCATTCTGGAAGGGGGGTATTTAAAAATTTCAGAAACGTTTTAAAAAACTATCCGGAAGTTGATAAACGATGGCATATTTTTAAGCACAATACTATGTCAGTACGTATCAATGAATGGTACAATGTTTTATGTGAAATATGGGGATTAGAAAAATTAGATCACTTTTCAGAATCAGATGAATCTTTAGTGCATGATGATTTTTCATTTTATAAATATGATTCTTCTGCTGATTTGGATGAAATCCTTTTGAATATTTCTGCATGTTTTAATGATGATGAAGATTTGCCGAATGACGTACAGAGCGTAGTTTATGATTTGTGGCTCGGCAGATTTAAAACCGCAGAACTGGCAGGACAGACAGGATTTGTTTGCCGCAGTCTTTCCGAAGATTTTGCAGGTTGCATTACAGCATCATCATTTACTAACAATCAGGAAAAAGTGATGGTAATCACTTTGCTTTTTGTTACTGAACAATACCGGGGACTAGGAATTGCGGCAGAGCTGATTGCAATGCTGATAAATGAATGTAAGAACCTCGGAAAAAAATGGATTTTTATGCCGGAAGAAAATACTCCGAATGTTATAGAGCCGTTATTAATACGTACAGGCTTTGAAAAAAAACTCGGGGGATACTTGCTGGCAGCTTAAAAAACGGGGTGCTTGGCCCCAAGTTTGTCAAGCATTGACAAACTTGATAGTGAGCGAAGCGAACGTATTACACAGGAGAATAAAAAAATGGCTTTTAATCGGGAATTTGAAATTAATGAAGCCCAGATTGCAGATTATCTTGCAAATGCAACAGACAAAGTAAGAACAACAGAAAATGTTGATATTTTGAGCGATTTGAACAAACTCTTTAAGAAAAATGTTCCGCTCACAGTTAGAAAATATGTTATTGCTTATATGCTTAAAGAATCATTAAAGCACTATCATTTTTCTAATCACCGTAGACCGGAAAGAAATGATCGTCCAGAAAGAACAAATAAAAATCCTAATGATTTCAAGGCTCAGCGCACAGAACGTCACGAAGAAAGTGCTGAAGCACCAGCAGAAGAAAGACCACGTCATCCTCGCGTAGAGATTCCTGAAGATCAGGCAAGTTCTATCTTTATCAATATTGGTAAGAATCGTCGTGTTTATCCTCGTGATTTAGTTGGAATTCTTATTGCAGTTGCTGGTATTGAACGTGACCGCATTGGTGATATTAAGGTTTTAGCTCAGTATTCTTTTGTTCAGCTTTACAGTGAAGATGTTCAGACTGCTATTGATAAGCTTAATGGTTATGAATACCGCGGAAGAAAGCTTGCTGTAAGCTATTCAAAGCAGAGAGGAAGTGAAGATGCCTCTTCTGATTCTGACGCAAGCCAGGTTCCTGCTGATTCTAATATTCCACTTACTGCCGAAGCTGAAGTTTCAGAGGCAGAAATGGCTGCAGAAGACGCCGCTGCTTACGCTGCCGCAGAAAAGGCCGCTGCAGATAAAGAACCTTTTGGCATGTAATTTATGAAAGAGCTTTATGTATTGCGAACTGGCGTGTTCGGAGTAAATACAATAATTGTTCCGCTTGAAGGTGGAAAATGCTTTGTAGTTGATCCGGCTGCCTCTTCCCTGAGTGGAGATGAAAACAAAATCCTTGATTATCTCCGCTCAAAAAAGCTGGAATGTGTCGGCATACTTTTGACCCATTCCCACTTTGATCATGTTACCGGAATTGCCCCTTTAAAAAAGGCTTTTCCGGCTGCTGAAATTGCAATACATGAAGCTGAATATGCAGAAATGCAAAATCCGCCTGGTCCTATGGGCTCGGCGGTAATCAGATTTTTTGGCGCTTTGGAGCTTCTTGATGAAGTTGCAAAACAGCCTCCCGCAGAACGCTCCTTAAAGGATGGCGACTTCTATTTTGGCTGGAAAGTTATTCATACTCCAGGCCACACTCCCGGTTCAATTTGTCTTTATAATCAGGCTCAGGGCCTTTTAATTTCAGGTGATACCCTATTTGATTACGGCGGATATGGCCGAACAGATATGTATGGTGGAGATGAAGCTGAAATTATGCGTAGTCTTGAAAGGCTTCGCCGGGAAATTCCTAAGGGCTGCAAGGTCTATCCGGGACACGATTCCTTTGGTTTTTCTTTTTAAGTGATTTTTAAGCCAGTGGAGTCCAAAGCTTAAAGCTTGGTGTGTTTATAAAAGCAATATCAATAAAAGTTTTTTCTACCGTTGCTATGGCAAAGCTGGCAAGCTGTCCTCCTCGTGGACGGGAACAGCTTCCAGGATTTACAAATTTATAACCTTCAATATTTCTTTCACATGCAATGTGGGTGTGTCCGTAAAAAACAGCCTTGTAATCTTCAAATTTCATCTGCAGACCAAGCTTTTCTGTTCCGTAATCAACTCCGTGAGCATGCCCATGTACAATCAAAAGCTTCTGTCCGTTTACGACAAGCTCCTGTTCAATTGGCGCTCTAAGGTATTTACCGTCTTCCATTGGATAGGCCTGTGGATCGCAGTTGCCCTGAACAAAAGCAAGGACCGGTGGCAGGCATTCAGCTAAGGCCTTATCTTCCTGGGCCAAAGTAATTATTTGTGAAACATCACCCAAACCATCTCCGCAGAAAATAAGGGCCTGACATTCCTTTCCGTAATTCATTATGATATTTTGCATTATATCTGTATGGCCATGAGAATCAGAAATAATCAGTAGTCTGGCATGATCTTTTTGGGCTAGCTCTTTTATATCTTCTTTGCTGCCAATCAAAAGAGATTTGTTTTGTTTGTATTTATTCATAAGCTTAGTCTCCAGAATCCAGGCCTTCTAGTTCAAAACAAAATGATTTATTGCCTGTAAGCCAGATTCAGGGTCTGTATAATGATGGATTTTCTTTCCCTTAAACATCTGAAGTATATGATTTTGAATCTGGGTATTCTTTTCTAAAGGTCCTTCCAGCTCGAGAATATAATCTATAGCATCTATGATGATTTCCGGAGCCTCTGAGAATACCAGTGCTTCAGTTTCGTCTTCAATATTGTCTCCGTTCAGGCCGGCGGTAAAGCCCTTGTCTACTACAATATCGCAGGTTGCTTCCAGACCAAGAATATCATCCTGAGGGAAAAGGGCAATTACAGGGTAGGGAAGGTTTTCCCATGCATCCTGATTTCTTGCCATAGCAATGTGAGTGTGTTCCGGGGCCCCAATTAAAAGGATTCCGCAAAAATCATAAGCAGGGTCCTGGAGCACATTAAAAAAGTCATTTGAAAAACCGCGGGTTCCATGTTTAAAATCATTAGGATAAACATAAGGAAGAATCAGGCCGCCATCAGCATCAAGTCCGTAGCGTTCTTTTAGACTTTCAAGAAGTGGTTCATAAACTTCAGGTGCATTAAAATCATAACCAAATAAAACAAAAAGTCTTTTATTTGTAACATGCCAGCGCTGTGGAGTCTGCAAAAGCTCTTCTGGATTTCCGTCGGTAATTTCGAGCTCTGGAGCCAGACTATCTGAAGCTTCTGCTTCTTTTTTACCGCAGCTGTTAAAGGTCAGACCGGCTGACAATACAAGAAATAATAATGCTGTACCTTTTAAAACTGATTTTCTAGATTTCATTTCCACACCCTATAATATTGTACAATATTTGTTTTACCTTGAAAAGACGACCCCTTTTCTGGTAATATGTTCATATGAGTATCGTACAGCCCATTTTAGAGCTTATTGGAAGTCTTGGATTCCTTCTTTATGGAATGAAGCTGATGAGCGACGGTGTACAGAAAAGTGCTGGCGAGTCCTTGCAAAGGGCTCTGAGCGTTCTAACCGGAAATCGTTTTATTTCACTTCTTACTGGTCTTGTTGTCACAATGATTATTCAGTCTTCTGGTGCAACAACAGTAATGGTTGTAACCTTTGTAAATGCCGGCCTTATGACCCTTACTCAGTCTGTCGGGGTTATTTTTGGTGCTAATATTGGTACTACAATTACTGCCTGGATAGTTTCTATCTTCGGCTTCAACTTTAAGATTTCGGCCTTTGCTATTCCTTTGTTTGGCTTTGGCTACTTCCTTTCTATAATCAGAAAAGGTGCATATAAAAACTGGGCCCAGGCTATAATGGGTTTTGGTATGCTCTTCCTTGGTCTTTCCGGACTTTCTGATGTATTTACACCAGAGCAGTTGGGCTGGCTCTTTAAGGTTCAGGGCAATGGAGTCGGGGCTATACTTCTGGGCTTCTTTATCGGTATTGTGATTACAGCCCTACTGCATTCTTCTTCAGCCTTTTCTGCAATCGTAATTACCATGGCCTTTAATGGACTTGTAAACTGGGAAATGGCAGCAGCCATGACCTTGGGTAGTAATATCGGTTCTACCATAGATGCAGTTCTTGCCGCTATGGGAACTAGTGCAGATGCCAGACGTTCGGCCGTGGTTCACGTTCTTTTCAACGTCCTGGGAACCATGCTTGCCCTTTGCTTCTTCCATCCATTCCTGGATCTTGTTATGCTGCTTACACCGGGTGGTCAGAATTCAAACATAGCAATCCGCATTTCCATGCTGCATACTGTATTCAAAACCCTTTCTACTGTAGTCCTTCTTCCTTTACAAAATCCAATCGTTAAATTTACAAAGCTTGTTATCAAAGATGATGAAAAAAGTGCTTCAACAGAATACAAGCTGGAATTTACAGGTCTTCTTTCAAAAGACAGTGTTACAACCCACATTATTCAGGCAGAAAAAGCTATTGCAGATATGACTGATGTTGTAACTGATATGTTTGATAAGATTCAGATTGGAGTTACTAAGCGAAATTCTGATTTTATAGAAAAGTATCGTGAAGAAAGTGTTTTTGCAGAAGATTATGTAGACCAAATGCACGAGCAGATTACCCATTATCTGATAAAGTGTGAAGCTCTTCCTGTTACAGAAAAACAATTAACTCATATTTCTAACATGATTCAGATTGTTGATGAGCTTGAAAACATGAGCGACAGCTGTTATGCGACAATTATGCTTATAATTAAGAGTATTGAAAAGAAGATGAAGTTCCAGACGGAAGATATGGAACGCCTTCTGCCTTATCTTGAACTTGCAAGACAGTTCCTGCAGTTTATCAGAATAAATATCAATAAAACCCTTACTCCGGAAAAGCTTGAACTTGCTGCTGAGCTGGAAGATGGAATTGATGCCTTCCGTAAGGATCTTAAAAAGGTTGCCCGTAAGCGTCTTGAAGGTGGCGCTGATGTTAAGTCCGAGCTTCTTTATATTGATATTGTTCGTACAATTGAGCACATTGGTGATAACTGCTTTAATATTTCTGAAACTCTGACATCAGTCTAATATAACAATATTTTATATATAACCTATTTACACGATAGGTGATTGATGATAAGGTACTCGCAATAAAAAATAATAGTGAGGTATCTTATGAAAAAAGATGTAAAAAAAATCATTTCTATTCTTCTTGTTTTACTTCTTGCTTCTTCTGTTTTTGCAAAGACAAGAAAAATTCATGTAGCTCATACCGTCACAAATGTGCCTTATGATTTTCTTGATGAAAAGGGAAAGGCAGATGGCTTTGAGATTGCTGTATTAAAGGCTGTTGACGAACTTCTTCCTCAGTACAAATTTGTTTTTCATGGTGTATCTGATGAAGAGCTTTTAATTGGAACTGAAGCTGGCAAGTATCAGCTTGGTTCAAAGGGTGCCTGGATGACAGCAGAGCGAGCTAAAAAATTTATAATTCCAAGTCAGCCTCTTGCAGCCAGTGTTATTGGAATTGCATATCGTGCAGAAAATAAAGATCAGATTAAGGACTTAGAAAGCTTTGCCCGCTATTCAGGAAAATTAATTCCTATTTCTCCACAGAGTGCCCAGTATTCTGTAATTCAGGATTATAATGATAAGCACGCAGACAATCAGATTAAGCTTGTTCCTTCAGATGTTTTTGATATAGCTGATTCATATCTTTGGGTTCTGGAAGGCCGTTATGATGCTTATTTTGTATTGAAGCTTTCTTTTGAAAAGAACGTGCTTAATGAAAATGGACCATACCATCAGTTTGCAGATAAGCTTGCTTATGTACCATACAAGGGAATCCCAACCTGGCCTCTTTTTAATAAAAAGGAAAGTCAGCTTGCCGCAGATTACGATAAGGCCGTGCAAGAATTACGTGAAAATGGTACTATATCAAAGCTGTCACAGAAATACTTTGGTGAGGATGTGTTCACTTTTGTAACAGACTAATTTTCTAATAGGAGATTATAGGGAATGACCAGGCCATTTTCGCCAGTTCAGATTTGGAATAGTTTTCTGAAAATCATTCCCTATATTGGTGTTACCTTTGCGGTTGTCTTGGGGACCATTCTTTTAGCCCTTGCAATCGCAATCCTTCTTTTTTACTGCAAGCAAAGTCATAATAGACTGCTGAAGGCTATTTCAAATATCTACATAAATATTATTCGTTGTACTCCTTCAATAGTTCTTCTTTTTATTGTTTATTACGGAATCCCAAAACTTTTCCTGGGACTTTTTAATGCTGATTTAAACTTTGCTCCAAAAATCATTTATGTAATTATTTCCCTGTCTCTGATTTATTCTGCTTCTCTGGCTGAAATTATGCGGTCAGTTTATCTTGCAATGGGAAGGAATCAGTATGAGGCAGCCTTGAGTGTAGGACTTTCTCCCTGGCGGGCAATTTTTCGTATTATGCTTCCTCAAGGTTTTGTTATTGCCCTGCCAAATCTTGGAAATTCTCTGATTGCTCTTTTTAAAGAAGGAAGTCTTGCTTTTACAATTGGCCTCGTAGATATGATGGGGGCCGGCAACCTGATTATTTCCCGCAATTATGGGGCCTATTCCCTGGAAACTTATATTGCACTTGCAATTATTTACTGGGCCCTTACATTAATTATAGAGGGCATCTTTAGAAAGCTGGAAAAGAAACTGAAGGGGGAGGTGCTTAGTCATGAGCTTTGATTGGACTTACCTCTGGGAAACCTTCTGGCTTTGTGTAAGGGCAATTCCCGTAACTCTTGAAATTACTCTTGTTTCTCTGTTTATAGCAATTATACCTGCTCTTTTGATAGCCCTTTGTCGAATTCATAAAATTAAAATATTAGATATACTCTGCAGAATCTTTGTTTCCTTTATTCGGGGCACTCCAATAGTTCTTCAGATTCTGATTGTCTACAGCATTTTTCCCAGCCTGCTGAATGCTTTTGTAAAAGCCAGCGGACTTGAAATAAATGTTTTTGAAATTAATCCTATAATTTATGCCTTTACTGTTTTTGCTATTAATTCAACTGCAACTTTAAGTGAAGCCTTCCGTTCTGCAATAGGCTCCGTGGACCGCGGACAAATGGAAGCCGCCCTTAGTGTTGGCGAAAGTCCTGCCAGGGCATTTTTTAGAATTATACTACCTCAGGCAGCACTTTCTGCAATTCCAAACATCTGCAATCTGACTGTTATTCTTATAAAAAATACTTCCCTTGCATTTATGATGACAGTCCGCGAAATTACTGCTGTTGCAAAAATTCAAGCTGCCTATGCATATAACTATGTAGAATCTTATATTGATATATTTATAATTTATATAATAATTGGACTTGTAATTCAGTTTTTATTCCGTAAATTAGAAAAGAGATTTGTTTTTAGGGGGGTAAAATGCTCAAAATAAGTAATCTTTATAAATCCTTTGGCAAGACAGAGGTTTTAAGGGGCATTTCTCTGGAGGTAAAGAAAGGGCAGGTAACAGTTATTATAGGCCCTTCTGGAGCCGGAAAAACAACTCTTTTGCGCTGTTTGAATTTTCTGGAAAGTGCCGATTCCGGGCAGATGTCTTTTGACAATATTCAGCTTGATTTAAGTAAGGTTTCCAAGAAAAATAAATTGCAAATCCGAAGAAAGACTGCCTTTGTTTTTCAGAATTACAATCTTTTTGCAAATAAAACTGCTCTGGAAAATGTTATGGAAGGGCTTATTTTTGCTCAGAAGCATTCTAAGGAAGAGGCCCTTAATATTGCAAAAAAGGCTTTAGACAAGGTTGGTCTTTCTGACCGGGCAGATTATTATCCTTCGAGTCTTTCAGGTGGTCAGCAGCAGAGAGTTGGTATTGCAAGAGCCTTTTCCCTGAATCCTGATGTGATTTTGTTTGATGAGCCAACTTCTGCCCTGGATCCTGAACTTACCGGTGAAGTGCTTTCTGTAATCCGCTCTTTGGCTGATGAAGGAATTACCATGCTTATTGTTACCCACGAGATGAGCTTTGCCCGCCAAATTGCTGACCGCGTCATTTTTATGGAAAAGGGGCAGATTGTAGAAGAAGGTTCTGCCGCAGATATTTTTGATAATCCACAGGAAGAGCGTACCCGCGAATTTCTTTCAAGTTTTACTGAAAGGGGATAGGGAAGAGCCTTGCTTTTTCCTTGTGACCTATTGCAAACGATAGATATTTACCTACCAACCTAGTAGAAACGTCTTGTTGTTTTTTTGGCCATTTGCTATAATCAGCCTATGATTGTTTCGACCAGAGGACGCTACGCACTTCGCGTAATGATAGATCTTGCAGAACAGAATGTTGATTCCTATGTTCCGCTTAAGGATATTGTAAAAAGACAAAAAATCTCACAGAAATATGTTGAAGCCATAATGACTATGCTTTCTAAAAATGGCTTTGTTACTGCTCTTCATGGAAAGGGTGGTGGCTATAAACTGAACAGAAAGGCAGAAGAATACAAAATTGGTGATATTTTACGTCTTACAGAGGGCACTTTAGCTCCTGTGGCTTGTCTTGAAGCCGGAGCTGCTCCTTGCGATAAAAGCCCAGAATGTCGAACCCTGCCACTTTGGGCAGAGCTGGACAGAAGGGTTTCTGGTTATCTTGATAGTGTTACAATTGCCGATTTTATGAAGAAAGCCCCAGAAGCTGACTCTGGAGAAAAATAATGACCTATACAAATCTTAATATGCCCTCTGCCGGGGATACTGTCCTTGTAGGACTTTCCGGTGGAGTAGATTCTACTCTGACTGCATATCTTTTAAAATCTCGTGGTTGTCGTGTCATTGGGGTAACCATGTCTTTGTGGGATGATTCTTTTCCTTTGGCAAAGCACGAAGATGGAGCTGTAAAGGCCGTAAAGGATGCCTGTTTTGGTCCTGGTGAAGCAGATGATATTGAAGAATGCAAACGCTTTTGTGCTGAAAATGATATTGAATATCATGTAATAAAGGTTCAGGACCAGTATAAAAAAGAAGTAATTGAATATTTTAAATCTGAATACCGTGCGGGAAGAACTCCAAATCCATGTATCCGTTGTAACAGAATGATTAAATTTGGAGCCCTGCTTCGTGGTGCAGAAGAACTCGGAATTAAGTATGATTATTTTTGTACCGGTCACTATGCAAGAATTGTTCGTCCTGACCAGGGCCTCTTTGATTCTGAAGTTAGACCTGCAATGATTGCCGGTGCTACCGATATTTCAAAGGATCAGACCTATTTTATTTACAGAGTTCCTTCTTCAGTCTTAGAAAAGGTTCGTTTTCCTCTGGCTCTTATGAAAAAGTCTGAGGTATTTGAGTTTGCCCGCCAGGCAGGCCTCGAAGCTGCAGAAAGAGCCGAAAGCCAGGATTTTATAAGTTCTGAATATTTTGACCTGCTTTTTGCCGACCAGCCTTCAAAGCCAGGTGATATTATTGATCTTGACGGGCATGTTCTGGGAAGGCATCGTGGAATTGAACATTACACGGTGGGGCAGCGTCGCGGACTTGATGTTGCCGTAGGTTATCCAGTTTATGTTCATTCAATTGACGCAAAAAATAACGTGGTTGTCCTGGCTCCAAATTCTGCTTTAGATTCAATGGCCCTTATTGCTGATGATTTTGTATGGGCAGGTGACGTTGAACCGCCGGCCTCTGTAAGCTGCATAGAAGCTATGGTAAAGATTCGCCTGGCAAGTAAGCCGGTTCCAGCCCGCATAGAACGCTACACCCCTGATTCAGACGATGCCTTTGAATACCGGGGCACAGTCTGGAAGGTTACTTTTGAGAC
>JAIKYB010000062.1 GCA_024683675.1 Treponema sp. | reverse complement strand
CTGTGTTTGATATGCCCCTCAGGGAAAACTCTTGGTAAAAGAATAGTTCGGTTTAATAGCTCAATTGCCAGGTAAGAAATTGTCCAGGCTGTCATTCCAGAGATAAAAGAAAAGGCCCAGCTGGAAATTAAAATAAATTTTATGTATATTCCAAGCTTTATTTTTGCATAAATAACAAATGGAATCTCAATAAAATAATACAAATTCCAGCCAATTACAGAAGAAAGTGAAAAAACTGAAGGTATTTCTACCAGATTTGCCAGCATTTTTTCTTCTGATTTCATAATCCTGTGTGAATATACGATACAAACTATTGTTGGGACCAAAAAGGCTGCAATTATTGCAAAGTTTGAAGCCGCTGTCTGGTCTAAAAAACTTTCCCATCTTAATAAGTTTTCAGAATTTCCAAGTGGATTTGATATAACAGAAGGAACAAGGACCGCAATAATATTTGAAATAATAACAATTAGTCCGTATATTCTAGACATACGGCCAATAAACTTTATTTGACTCTGCATTTTTCTCCGAAACCTTTTGAATATATACTAAAATTATAAAATACAAGATGCCTTTTGTCATTATAAGAAAGACTGGTGTAATTAAAAAAACAGCCCATGGCAAACCACAGGCTGTTTTCATAAAAATATTAGTTATGCTTGCAATTACTCTTCAGCATCATGAATTGTAATGTGCAAATCGTCCAGCTGCTGCTGATCAACAGGTGAAGGACATTCATCCATAGGTGAAGCGGCCAGGTTGTTCTTAGGGAAGGCAATTACTTCGTGGATTGACTCTTCGTGGCACATAAGCATGATAAGGCGGTCAAGACCAGGAGCAATTCCTCCGTGAGGTGGAGCACCAAACTTAAAGGCCTGAACTAAGAAGCCAAAGGCCTTCTCAGCACGCTCGCGACTGTAGCCTACAATTTCAAATATACGCTCCTGAAGGGCAGGGTCATTAATACGCATAGAACCAGATGCCAGCTCGTAACCGTTCAAAACCAGGTCGTAAAGGTCGCCCTTTACAGCGCCAGGGTCGCTTTCCAATGTATCCCAATACTGCTTCTGTGGAAGTGTGAACATGTGGTGTTCAGTTTCCCAGTGATTTTCTTCTTCATTCCATGCAAAATATGGGAAGTCGATAATCCATGCAAAGTGGAATTCATCAGCAGGATTATAAAGATTCAAATCCTTACCAAGCTGCTTACGAACAGCACCAAGGGCTGTACAGGCAAGCTGCCAGTTTTCATCACTAACAAAGAGAATCAAATCGTTCTTTTCTGCACCAAGCTTTCCACAGATTTCTGCTTCTTTTCCGGCGTAGAACTTAGAGATTCCGCCTTCAAAAGCACCTTCTGCATTTACCTTCATCCAGGCAAGTCCCTTAGCCTTGTAAAGCTTAGCAACGGCTTCAAGTGCCTCTATATTCTTACGGCTATATTTGTCGGCAACGTTCTTTACAACCAAAGCCTTAAGACCACTTCTCTTGTGGCGCTGAATATCACGGCCAGCATTAGCAGCACCTGCCTTAAATGCATTAAAATCAGCTAAATCAGCCATAAAAGCAGCATCCTGCATCTTCATGTCAAAACGCAGGTCAGGCTTGTCGCTTCCGTACAAATCAAAAGCATCTTCCCAAGAAATACGGTCAAACTTAGCAGGCAAATCATAATTCAAAGTCTTCTTGAAGATGTACTGCATCATTCCTTCAGTAGTTGTCAAAACCTCTTCGCGGTTTGTGAAAGACATTTCCATATCAATCTGAGTAAATTCAGGCTGACGGTCTCCACGTGCATCTTCATCGCGGTAGCAGCGGGCAATCTGGAAATACTTATCAAAGCCAGATACCATTAAAAGCTGCTTATAAAGCTGAGGACTCTGTGGGAGAGAATAAAATTTTCCTGGATGAACACGGCTTGGAACCAGATAGTCGCGGGCTCCTTCCGGAGTAGACTTAATAAAGGTTGGAGTTTCAATTTCCAAAAATCCCTTAGAAGTCAAATATTCGCGAGTTGCAAAAGCAACCTGGCTGCGCAAAATAATATTGTGCTGCATAGGGGCGCGGCGCAAGTCCAAATAGCGGTACTTAAGACGTAAATCCTCATTTGCAACAACAAGAGTTCCGTCCTTCTGACGAACTTCTTCAATACTGAATGGCAATTCCTGAGAAGTTGTGAAAATCTCAATATCACTGGCTTCTACTTCAATTTCACCAGTCGCCATATCAGAATTAATATCTTTATCAGCACGGGCTGCTACAGTACCCTCTACTGCAATACAATATTCGCTCTTCAAAGAGGCTGCAATTTTCTTAACCTCGTCGCTGGCATTATCACCAACCATAACCTGAGTGATACCATAGCGGTCACGAAGACGGATAAACAAAAGGCCGCCCAAATCGCGAGTGCGGCTTACCCAACCGTTTAAAACTACTTTCTTTCCAACATCACTCTTGCGGAGCTCTCCACAAGTGACAGTTCTTTTAGAATTTTCCATAATACTGATATTTTACCGTTATGACAGAAGTTTTACAATTGGCATGTCTTCGTGCCAGCAGGCCCCCTTACACAGGTGGCCCATCCCCCAGAGGCCCTCTTCACAAGCCCACCCCTCTTCATGCTATACTTCCCCCATGACCAGGACTAAGACTTCAAAACCCGCGGCAAAACTGATAATTTTAAACACCATAAAAATCACCGCCGCCGCCATACTTGCAATTTTAACTGCTCAGCTGCTCAAGCTGGATTTTGCAGTTTCTGCCGGAATAGTTGCCATTCTTTCTGTGCAGCCTACCAAAAAGGAAACCCTCCGCACCGCCATAGCACGTTTCCTGGCTTTTGCCGTGGCCCTGATTATTTCAATTAGCCTTTTTAATCTCCTGGGCTTCACCACGCAAGTCTTTTTCCTTTACCTGGCACTTTTCATCCTTATTTGTCAGCTCCGCGGCTGGATTTCCGCCATGGCAATGGACTCAGTTTTAATTTCCCACTTTCTTACCTTTCAGCAAAGCGGCCTCCAACAAATCCTCAACGAAGTGCTGCTTTTCGTAATCGGGGTTGGCTTTGGAATCCTGGTAAATATATTTCTTAGAAAAAAGACCGATTATATAGAAGAACTAAAAGCCCAGACAGACGACAAAATCAAAAATGTCCTGCATAGAATGTCCCTGCGCATCCTGCAGCCAAAGCTTCCCGACTATGACGGCTCCTGCTTTATCAGCCTTAATGAAAGTCTTTTTACAGCAAAAAAACAGGCTACCGAAAATTACAATAATCAGTTTTCAAAAAAAGACACCTACGACAGTCACTATCTGAAAATGAGGGAAAGTCAAACCAAGGTTTTACAGGAAATGTTTAAGTGTGTAAGTAAAATCCAGACCGTTCCCCAGACAGCCCCTCTTGTTGCAGATTTTCTGGAAAAGGTATCAGTCGAATATCACAAGGATAATGATGTCTCTAGTCTGCTTTCAGAGCTTGCCGCACTGCGCGAAACAATGAAAAAAATTGCCCTGCCGCAAACTCGTGGGGAATTTGAAGACAGGGCAAATCTTTTTATGCTGCTTGAGCGCATGGAAGAATTCCTTTTACTCAAGCATAATTTTATCTGTAATAACTAAGCCTTAGGCACCAATAAAGAAGAGAGAGAAGAAGATATAAACACTTCCCAGCAGCATGATAATGTTGGCAATTAAGTGCATGTAAGAAACCTTTCTCAGGCTATAGAAAATAAGACCTAGAAGGTAGAAGGCACCACCAAGCACCAGCATGGCAAAACTCTTTGTTGGAAGATTAGTGTAAAGCTGACTTGCAAAAATCACACCAGAAAAGCCTGCAATAGCACAGAAGATAATGTTCAGTTTTTCATGCTTGCGTCCTGCAATTGCATAAAAGAGGGCTCCGGTCAAAACCATAACCCAAACAAATCCAAAAAGAACCCAGCCTTTAATTCCCTGAATCTTTGTGATTGTATAAACACTGTAACCAAAACCAATGATAAGGAAAGTCCAAACATGAGCAAGACGGTTGAAAACTGTTTTGGCTGTAAAATTGGTAAGAGCATGCTGTAACAGAGAGCAAAGGTACATGATTATCATTGAAGCGCCAAACAAGGTGTAAAAAATAGTAGTCAGGTTTACATAACTGTTAAGATTTCTTACAGCAATAGAATCCAAAACCGCAGTAGCAGCAATAAAAAGCCCTGCACCAATACCCTGAACAATAGAGCTGGCAATTTCTTCCGGCATAGTTAAAGGTCTTATTTTTTTAGATGCCTCTATAATTTTCTTTTCACTTTCAATCTGCTTTTCAGCCTTACGCTTAGCTTTTTCTGTCTTAGCGTAATCAGCGGCAGCATATTTAGCCTTTAAGCGTTCTGGATCTTCAGCATACTGAATGTTAATGTCCTGAACAGCCTTTTCATAATCAGCTTTAAGCTGCATAAGGCGTCTGTGTTTCTTTGCTTTTAAGGATTTCAAGGTTGATTTTCTAACTGCTTTAGCAGCGATATCATCTTGTCTGGACATAGGAAACCTCTCTGTACTTTATAAGAATATTTATAAGTTATATTTACATAATGACACTTTTTGTCATTTTTGTCGAGATGCCCGTGTAGAAACTTCATAAAGTAAAATGCCAGCCGCTACCGAAACATTCAGACTGTCAATTTTACCGCAAGTAGGAATAGAGATAATCTGGTCACATTGCTTTTCAAGCAGGTCTGCAATACCAGTGCCTTCGCTGCCCATCACCAGAACAGTTTTTTCCGGGAAATCAATTTCGCAGCAGGATTTTCCACCGGCATCAGCTCCGTATAACCAGAAGCCTGCGGCCTTTAGCTTTTCAGCCGCACGTGCAAGATTATTTACAATAGCAACAGGAACCCATGCACTGGCTCCCGCGCTGGAACGACCAATTACTTCATTACCGGCAATATCGCTGGCAGCCTTGTGCTCAGGAAGCACAACCAAAGCGGCTCCGAACTGGTCACAGCTTCGCAGAATCGCACCAACATTATGAGGGTCAGTTACGCGGTCCAGCAAAACTACAAGCTTTCTGCAAGAATCAGAAGAATTTGTTTTCAGCCAGACATCAAAATCAACAATATTTGCGCCCGGCTTTTTTGCGTCATCTGCTACTTCCAGAACAATGCCACGGTGATCACGCAAAGCTTCATCCAAAGAAGAAACCATCAAATCAAGCTTAGAATCCTCAACCTGATTAGCCTTAACTCCAGCAGCATCAGCAGCCGCAAGAATCTTCTTTACTCGGGGACCCGCCTTACTGTAATAAAGCTTAAAAGCCCCGGCCCCACCCGAAGTGGAAACCGCGCGAATCTTTTCTTCTATAGAATGAAAGCCTGTAATAATCAAAGCAACCTCACTTTTAACGGCTACCACACACGGGGCACGCCACACGAGTTTGCGAAGCAAACTCGTTGCGGAAGATAAGCCTCCGGCTTATCTTCCGCAGCACTGCTTGTATTTCTTACCACTTCCGCAAGGACAAGGATCGTTACGACCAACCTTTGCACCAACACGTTTTACAGTAGTAGGAATTACATTACCAGCAACATATTTCCAGTCGCCGTCAATATTCTTAAACAAAGAAATTTCGTGGTGAACATCATGCATCTGGTGAAGAGTGTAATCAGCTTCAAATTCTACAATCTGCTCATCATCCTTTTCGCCCTTTTCAGTTCTCAGGATTTTCAGGCCATTCCACTGAGATTCACGGCTCCAGTCTTCAGTAGCCTTTCTGTCAATTTCTGCAATACCATCACCCTCTTCGCAAGAAGAAATGATGTAGTCAATTTCATGCTTTACATAAGAAGTGTAGCGGGCGCGCATACAAGCTTCAGCACTTGGAGCTTTAATAGTTCCACGAATAATCGGTTCACAGCATTCGCCGTATTTTTTTCCTGAACCGCAAGGACATAAATCGTTATTTGTACTCATGCTTATAATATATCGAATTAACATTTGTGGGGGAAGTCTCCCCCTCGCTCCAGCCTCCTCGTCCGC
>JAIKYB010000006.1 GCA_024683675.1 Treponema sp. | reverse complement strand
GTAATAAAGAGCATTTTCATCACAAAAGGCGCGGCTGGAAAGCCAGCACATATTTTCATAGCCCTTTTGATTTTCACAAAGCAGAATGAGGTGGAAGTAGTGGGCATGGCGGTCACCTTCCTCTCCCTTGTGGCTGTAGGGAACATCATTTTTTTCGTAGTGACTTCCGTAGGCAACATAAAACTCTTCTCCAACAATAGGATTAATTCCGTTAACGTGACAGAGCTTTTCAAAGTTGAGGGCACCGAACATATTTCCGTGGTCGGTTAGAGCCAGGGCAGGCATGTTAAGACTTTTAGCCTTTGCAACCAGCTTGTCCAGAGTGGCACAAGAGTCCAAAAGAGAATAGTCAGAGTGAACATGAAGATGTACGAAATTTGCAACTGGCGTGCCTTCAGGGGCAGCCGGGAATTCGTGATAATCAGCCATTTTTTAATGCCTCCCAGAGTTTTCAAGTATAACACAGATTTTGAGATAAAAAAAGCACGGTATTTAGATACCGTGCTTTTAAGGGACTGAAAAAAGAGACTAACTGTGAAGTCTGAACATGCTAAGTTCCTGCATAAGAGTATTTATGTTTTCCCGAGTGCCTGATGTAGAAGCTGTTGTGATTGCGATTGCATCAGAAATCTGCTGAGAGAATTCATTAATCTGATTCATGTTATCAGAAATAATACCTGTTACTTCAGACAGATTTTTCATTTCCTTAAGAATTTGTTCTCCTCCGACTAACATTTCGGCAGAACCATTCTTTACCTCTGTAGTAGAATCACTAATAGCATGCATAGCTTCGAGAACCTGCTGGTTACCAGAATTCTGTTCTTCCATAGCATTTGCAATAACGGTTTCCTGTTCACGAACTTTTTGTGAAAGCTCGTAAATGCTTTCGAAGGCTGCCTGTACGTGATTGATATCTGTAGTAATTCCTGCAATTGCTTCTGAAAGAGAATGCAGGTTTTCATCAATTGCCTTACTCTGATCTCCTGACTGTTCTGCAAGCTTTCTGATTTCTTCAGCTACAACGGCAAATCCCTTTCCAGCTTCACCTGCATGAGCAGACTCGATTGCTGCGTTCATAGCAAGAAGATTTGTTCGGCTGGAAATGTTCTGGATGATGCTTGAAGCCTGAAGAATACCTGCGGACTGCTGTAATACTCCATCTGCAGTTTTTACTGCCGTCTTGACCTGCTGCTGTCCTTTTTCTGCTGCTACAGTGAGTTCATTTACAACCTGATTATTCTTATCAAGAATCTGCGTTACGCTGGCAATGTTTGCAACCATTTCTTCTACAGCTGCAGAAGATTGTGTAACACCAGATGCCTGTGTTTCAATAGATTCATTAAGGGAGCGAATGTTACCCATAATCTGCTCAATAGAAGAATTTGATTCTTCAACACCTGCAGACTGATTTTCAATTTCCTGTTTTACGCTTGAAAGAGATTCAACAATGTTTGCAACATTATCTTTTGTAATATCCATGTTGTGAACAAGGTCATCTGACTGGTTTACAGTTTTCTTTGAAGAAACTTCAATTTCGCGAAGGATATCTCTTGCCTGATTTTTAAACTCATTAATTCCCTGAATGATAACACCAAGTTCACTTCGATGGGTTGGTTTACAGTCATGAACGGTATAATCCTTTTGTGAAAGTGCTGCAGTAAGACTTGCAATCTGTCGGAGACACTTAATGATATCGTCAGTAAGCAGGAATGTAGCAAGGGCAAAGTAAATTATACTATAAATCAGAATCGGCGATAATTTTGAATATACAACATTTGTGCCTGCGCTAAGGTTTGCCGGATTCAGGGTAACCATGATAAGGAATATTACACCTAAAAGAGAGAAGGTAAGTGTAAGAACGTTTCTCTGAATGATGTTTAATGGAATTTCCTTGTTCGTAAATGAGATTTCATAAAGCCTAGGCTCAAAAATACGGATGTGGAAAATATAGAAAAGAAGTCCAACATCCAGAAGTGTTCCTACAAGAAGCATAATAATAAAGATGTCCGGCTTTCTGTCCTGAAATGCAGATAATTGGATTCTGTTATTCCTCAAAAAGATTATAATAGATTCTCCTACTCCAATCATAGAGGATATTGGAATTAAAATATTGAGAAGGTCCAAAAGCTTTAGCTTTTTGTTGAACTTAGCTGCACCTTCTGGAGTTCCATCATAATCATTGATTATTTTTCTGAGCAGTAATGACATTCCCAGTCCAATTATAACAACTAGTACAATACTAGAATTAACTAGTGGGCTGCTAAAAATAATGCCGAATTCTGCTGTTGTGAAAAGTCCTGTTAATAATGCTACCGGGGTCAATAACATGAATGGTGATGAATATAATAAAAACACCATTAGATATCCATACCAGGGAATTTTAATTTTGTTTAAGTTCTTTGAAGCCATATTACTATACATCTCCTTTACTGTAGTTTTTGGTATGTATTTTTAAATTAAATAATATATGAATTTATTTAATATTATAAACTGATATTGCTTTATACGCAAAGAATTAATTATATATATAACATAGTGTTATATACTGAAAAAAAGTGTAATTTCGGTAATTTATAAAGCGGAGTGCTGCTAATTGTATAAACCCCATTTTCTTACTATAATATCTCCTCAAATAATAATAATTTATGAGGTTTTTATAGCAGATAAAAAGGTGATTCTCTTACTGAATCTGCCCGGGCTTTTCTGCGGAAACTCGTACTTTAAGGAGTCTTAAATGAGTGAAGTTAGAGTTAGATATGCACCGTCTCCAACAGGAATGCAGCACATCGGTGGTGTCCGCACGGCACTTTTTAATTATCTTTTTGCGCGTTCTCAAAACGGAAAATTTATTCTTCGACTGGAAGACACAGACCGCACCCGTTACGATGAAAAGTATGTTCAGAACCTTTACGATACAATGGACTGGCTCGGAATTGACTGGGATGAAGGCGGTAAGAAGGGTGGAGAATACGGCCCTTATGTTCAGAGCGAACGCTTTGAGCTTTACAAAAAATATGCTTATGAACTCGTAGAAAAAGGAGAGGCTTATTACTGTTTCTGTGATGCAGAGCGCCTCGACCGAATCAGAAAGATTCAGACAGAAAATAAAATGGCTCCTGGTTACGACCGTAACTGCCGCCACCTTACTCCGGAAGAAGTAAAGGCAAATCTTGACGCAGGTAAACCATATGTAATTCGTCTTAAGGTTCCAATGGAAGGAGAAACTAAGTTCTCTGACCATCTTCTTGGCGATATTGTATGGAAGAATGAAGATATTTCTCCGGACCCTGTTTTGCTTAAGTCTGACGGTTTCCCAACATATCACCTTGCAAACATTGTTGATGACCACTTTATGAAAATCAGTCACGTAATGCGTGCTCAGGAATGGATTCCTTCAACTCCACTTCATGTTCAGATGTACCGCGCTTTCGGCTGGGAACATCCTGAATTCTGCCACCTTCCAATGGTAAACGGAGCTGATGGAAAGAAATTAAGCAAGCGCCACGGTTCAACTTCTTTGAATGAATTCCGTGCACGCGGTTACCTTCCACAGGCAATCGTAAATTATGTTGCAATGCTCGGCTGTTCATACGAAGAAGGAAAAGAATTCTATACTCTCGAAGAACTTGCAAAAGCCTTTAAGCTTGAACATTTGAACAAGGCTCCTGCTGTATTTGACTACAAGAAGCTTGAATATTTCAATGCTAACTATATCCGCCAGCTTAGCACAGAGGAATTGTATAAGTTGACACTTCCATTTATTACAGGAACAGGAGATGCAACTCTTGAAATCAATCCTGAAAATCCACAGCCAAAACCAAATGTTGGTCCTGAATTCTCTGGAGTTGCCCTTGGCGAAGACGGCGAACCATACTGCGTAGACAAATCTATGAATATGAGCAGCGCTGATGTTAAAAAGACTTTAATGGGACTTATGCCTCTTATTCAGGAACGCCTTAAGTTCTTAACAGAAGCTGCAGAAATGGTTCACTTTATGTTTACAGAACCAGCAGTTCCTCCAGTAGAACAGCTTGTTCCAAAAAAGATTGATGCTGCAAAAACTAAGGAAGTTCTTGAAGCTGCTAAAGACTTTGTTCACCAGTGCTTTAGTCTGGATCACGAAGGAGCAGAAGCTCTTGCTAAGTCTAAGGCAGAGGCTCTTGGAATTAAACTCGGTGATTTTATGATGCCAATCCGTATGGCAGTAACTGGCAGCCGTGTTTCTCCTCCACTTATTGGTTCTATTTTAGTTCTTGGCGAAGAAAAA
>JAIKYB010000161.1 GCA_024683675.1 Treponema sp. | reverse complement strand
CGCTGAGCAGAAAGAATATACCTGTCCGTGTGGAAATCCTGTTCCTTACAAAAAGACAGTAACTAAGAAAAATAAATCCGGATATTTACAGACTTACGAAGTTTATCAGTGTGAAAATTGCGAAGGCTGTCCATTCAGAGAGTTATGTACAAAATCTGAATATGGCAGAGTGATTCAAAGAAACGGGCACTGGCTTGAACAAAAAGCAAAAGTAAAAGAACTTCTTTCAAGTGAAGAATATAAAACTCTTATGAAGAAACGTTCCTCTGAATGTGAAACTGTCTTTGGTCAGACAAAAGGCAATTTAAAATTCAGGCGATTTCATCTTCGTGGAAAAGAAAAAGTTGGAACTGAATGGGGATTACTGATGCTGGGATATGATTTCAAGCAGCTGATTCGATTAATGAATGCCTAAGAAAAAAAACAATAAACGAAAATCTACAAAATTCATTTAAATATAAAAAAGGCTGCCCTTTATGAAGTCTTTTTATAACTTCCAGGACAGCCCCTTTCTTTTATATCCAAAGTATTCTTATCTTATTAGCGTCCGTGGCACTGCTTGTATTTTTTACCGCTTCCGCATGGACAAGGATCATTTCTTCCTACCTTTGGCATTGTTCTTCTTACTGTAATGTTATCACCCTGAGAGCGCTGATTCATAGCACTTCCTGCAGCCTGACGGCGGGCCTGGTCTCCATTAAAGGAAGACTGGGCTGAACGCTCTGCTGAATTCTGTGCCATCTGCTGGGCGGTGTTACCTGCTTCATTATGCTGAGCATTAATTCCCTGCTGCTGGGCTTCTGCCATTCGGCGTCTTGCTTCTGCAGCCTCCGGTGAAAGCTGGATCTTTACCTTGAATACACGAGACATAACTGTTTTTCGGATTGTATCAAGCATCTGATCGAAAATGTTAAAGCCGTCAATCTTGTATTCTGTGAGAGGATTTTTTGAACCGTAAGAACGGAGGGCAACACCTTCACGTAAGCCTTCCAGAGTTTCAAGCTGGTCAAGCCACTTTCTGTCTATAATTTGAACATACTGGTAGCGGATAAACATATTAAGGTTTTCCTTTCCAGCCAGAGTTTCTTTTTCTGTAATATCGTTCTGAAGGTGGGCAAGCAGGGCATCCTTAGAAAGCTGTTCTGCCGGCAGCTGCAGGCCAAAGGCATCCCTGATTTTTTCATTTAATTCGTTAAGAGGGCCTGTTGAGTTTTTGTTGTGCTTAGCCTGGTCTTCATATTCTTCGAACATAAGCTCAACTTCATCTCTTGCGTTATCCATAATTCTCTGAGAAAGATTGTCATCTGCAAGAATCTCATCACGGTTTTTGTAAATTACAGATCTCTGTTCATTCAATACATCATCATAATCAAGAAGGTGCTTACGAATTTCAAAGTTTCTGTCTTCAACCTTTTGCTGAGCCTTTTCAATTCCCTTATTTAACCATGGGTGGTCAATTGGTTCTCCTGGCTGCATACCAATGCGGCTCATCATAACCTTCATGCGTTCTCCACCAAAGAGGCGCATCAAATCATCATCCATAGAAATATAGAATTTAGAACGTCCAGGGTCTCCCTGACGTCCAGAACGACCACGCAGCTGGTTATCAATTCGGCGTGATTCATGGCGTTCAGAACCAATTACATAAAGACCACCTGCGGCTCTAACTTCTTCGTAGTCCTTTTTCCAGTTTTCACGTTCAATTTCAAGTGCAGCCTTGTACTGCTCGTCAGTAGCTTCTGTTCCGGCTCTTTTTCGGGCTCGGAATTCAGGGTTTCCACCAAGTTTAATATCAGTACCACGACCAGCCATGTTTGTAGCGATTGTTACGGCACCCTTAGCACCGGCTTCCGCAATAATCATAGCTTCACGCGCATGGTTCTTTGCATTTAAAACCTCATGACGGATTCCCTTACGGGTAAGAAGGGCAGAAAGCAGCTCAGATTTTTCAACAGAAACTGTACCAACCAAAACCGGCTGTCCCTTTTCATGTGCAGCCTGAATTTCCTTTGCAATTGCTTCCCACTTATCAGGTTCATTCAAATAAACTTCGTCATTCTCATCCTTTCGGGCTACAGGAAGATTTGTTGGAATTGCAACTACGTCCAAGCCGTAAATCTTATTAAATTCAACTGCTTCTGTTGCGGCTGTACCAGTCATACCAGAAAGCTTGTCGTACATACGGAAGAAGTTCTGGAAGGTAATTGTTGCCATAGTACGGTTGCGCTGGGCAATACGGATATGCTCTTTTGCTTCAATGGCCTGATGTAAACCATCTGAATAACGACGGCCTTCAAGAACACGCCCCGTAAACTCATCAATAATTTCTACCTTTCCGTCACGAACAAGGTAATCTACATCGTTGTGGAAAAGCAGGTGAGCGCGCAGGGCCTGAGTAAAGTAGTGGGTATACTCAAAGTTTCCTTCATCTTCAAGGGAACCTGTAATCAGATTATGCTTGTGAAGAATCTCATTTATGTGGAGCATACCCTTGTCTGTGAAGGAAACTCGTTTTGACTTTTCATCAATTGTATAGTCACCTTCAATGGCAGCTCTTTCTTCCGGAGTCATAAAGCTTTCATCTGGGTAGAGGCCTGTTTTTGGATCCTTTGCAACCTCTGTAAGCTCTCCTACATATTTATCAACTTCATGATACTTGTAGGTGTCGTCTTCTCCAGCACCCGAAATAATAAGAGGAGTTCTGGCTTCATCAATCAAAATAGAGTCAATTTCATCGACAATACAGTAGTTAAAGCCTCTCTGAACCTTATCCTTCAGGTCAATTTTCATATTATCACGCAGGTAATCAAAACCAAACTCATTGTTTGTACCATAAGTGATATCGCAATTATAAGCTGCTTTACGAGCTTCGTTATCCATTGAAGAAAGAATGGAACCTACAGTAAGGCCCAAATAGGCAAAAATAGGTCTGCGGGAATTAGCATCACGTTCTGCAAGATAGTCGTTTACAGTTACAACGTGGACTCCCTTTCCTGTAAGTGCATTAAGGTAGGCTGGGGCAACGGCAACAAGAGTTTTACCTTCACCAGTCTTCATTTCAGTAATTTTTCCCTGATGAAGATTGATAGAACCCATAATCTGAACATCAAAAGGACGTTCTCCAATTACACGCCAGGATGCTTCACGACAGAGAGCGAAGGCTTCTGGAAGAATATCATCAAGACTTTCACCATTAGCGAGTCTTTCTTTAAATTTCTTTGTTTGTTCCGGGAAGGCTTCCGGTGGTAATGATTTTGCCCATTCTTCTTTTTCATTTACTTTTGCTAGGATTGGGCGGAGTGCCTTTACATCTCGGTCATTTTGAGAACCGAAAATCGCGGTAAGAACTTTATCTATAAACATAGTTATCCCTTTTTGTTTTTTAAGCATCAACTTTATGATGTTTATTATTACAATTATAACATTTCTACTTTAAATTTACTATAATAATTGTGTTTGCGGCAAGAAAAATATATAATGACAATATGAAAAAAATCACTATAGCTTTGCTCTTTTTAACAGGTCTTATTTTTTCTTCCTGTCAGCGTAATGAGACAGTTCAGTCTATCAGCGAGATTGAACTCTTTAATCTTCCCTATGGAAAGTTTGAAGAACAGCTGAGCACTGCAAATCTTAATTCTATTGGAAATATTCAATTTGGAATTGAAATGCGGGATGGCTTTTTTTACCTTGTAGATGGTTACGCAAAAAAGATTATGGAGCTTAATTCTTACGGTGACCTTTTGACTCTTTTTTATAATGAAGATGCTGAAATTTCGGATTATTTTGAGAATTCAAATCTTACAGATAAAAGTATTCATCATGAAATATCATATCCCTTTGACTATCCCGGAAAAATAACTGTTGATTCAAAAAAATATGTTTATACAGTTTGTTCCATTCCAAGAGACCGTCAGGAAAAAAATGATGATGATACCATGCTTTATAGTCATACAATTCTTCGTTTTGCTAGAGACGGTTCCTTTGTTGAGTATTTAGGACAGCAGGGACCTGGTGGAACTCCTTTTCCTTATATAAAAAATATTTATACAACAGCTAAAGATGAGCTTGTTGTTGTAAGCAGCTCTACAGACGGAGCCGTAGTTTACTGGTTTTCAAATGACGGTTTCTTAAAATACATGATTCCGGTTTCCAAAAAGGATATTCCTCTTGTAAAGGGTATAAATGATAATTCAGATGTTTATCTTTCAATAGAAGGAGTTATCCCTGATCCATCTTCTTATAAGATTTATGTTCAGGTTAACTATTTTTCATCTTACGTAGATGAAGATTCCAAGGTACAGTCTGGCATAAATTACATTCAAACTCTCCTTTATCCATTAAATGTTGAAGACGGAGTTTTTGAAGAACCTGTTTCTATTCCTCCTTATGAAGAATCTGTCGTAGCTGATTATAGCAGACTTACTTATAGAATCCCTTATGAATTTTTGGGAGTAACAAAAAGCGGATGGAAGTTCTTTATCCTTAAAACTGATGACGGCTTTAATATTGAAATGATTCAAAATGAAAGCCAGAGAATCCTTCGCAGACATTTTAATGCTAATCATAATGAAATACTTTTTAATACAATGACTCTTTCTCAGGATGGTATTATAACCGCCCTTTATCTGGAAAAGGAAAAAGCAAGAGTTGTATGGTATAGAACTGATAGTCTTATTGATGCAATTTTAAAGAATTAGAGGTGCTGATGTTTGAGGATGTAGAAGAAATTAGACCTGCAGAAGGGGAAAGCGAACTTCATTTTTATTATAATCGTGAAGAACGAATTGCCCGAGCCCCTCAAAATGTTCAGGACTACTATAATGGCGGAATGAGGCCTGTCCGCGGATTTAGAATCTTCTTTACAAAGCAGAATCGTTTTATTTTTTTTGGATTGATTCTTTTTGTTGCTTTTGCCTGGATTTATTCAGGGATTAATTCAACCCGGGACCAGTGTCTTATAGATGGGGTTGTATATAATCTAACCGCTTTTTCTTATGATGATGAGGTTTATGTAACTATAAAGTCAAAATTTAAATCTGAAGCTGACCAAAGACAAGTGCCTTATACAGCAAATATTTTTGCAATTAATTCTGATAATCAGATTCAGGAAAAAATAATTCTTCAGGGCCTTACCAGCTCAAATGAAGAAGCATCACTAAGGACAAAGATAAGTGATTTTGATATAAAGAGAGTGGATGTAATTCTTGATACGCAGAAGGAATCTAAGGAGCTTTCTGCATTTGTAAAAAGGTGATTAAAATGGGCGGATCTATTGCTTGTATTGCATTTAATAATGGTAAGGTTTTTATTGCTAAACGTCAGATGAAAGGTGATATGGGAGGACGTTGGGAATTTCCTGGTGGAAAAATTGAAAATGGAGAATCCTTTGAGCTTGCTATTGTTAGAGAAATGCAGGAAGAATTTGGCGTAAAAGTTACTGTTGGTGAAAAAATTACCAGCGGACAATTTGAACATGCTGGAAAAGAATGCACTTTAGATGTGTTTGAAGTAAAGTTTCCTCATGATGGTTTAAAAGATCACTTTGTCCTTACAGAGCATGATGATTATCGCTGGGCTTGTCTGGAAGAGATTCCTCAACTGGATTTTGTAGATTCTGATCTTTCTGTTTATCCAGAGGTTTCTGCCTGGCTCAGAAAAAAATATTTCTAAGAGGTTCCTTTATGAAAAAAAGCTTTTCAACTTTAATACTTAGTCTATTAATTATTCTTTCTCTTTTTATAATTTCTGGCTGTAATAAAAATGAAGAGCTTGTCATAGAGTTTGATGAAACTTATCCTCTTGCCCTGGCTCCTGATGTTGAATGGGGTGTTGTAGTTGAGCCTTATGTTGCCTATAAAAAGGATTCTGATTGGTCTTCTCAGGTTACGGGGCATTGCCGTAAGGGGGAAATTATTCAGATTGAAGGAAAACGTCAGTCAGAAAGTGGAGAAAAATGGTATTACACAGAAAAGGGCTGGCTTTCTGAAATTAGTATCAATGTTTACAGCAACAGGTTCAAGGCTCAAAAGGTAGCAGAAGAACTGCTTTCTAAATAGAGGATTTTATTAATGACAAATATAATTGCAGAAATTGGAACTTCTCATGAAGGCTCTTATGAAAAAGCCCTTAAGCTTGTAGATGCCGCTGCTGCTTCCGGGGCACATACCATTAAATTTCAATGGGTTTATGCAGATGAAATCCTGCATCCAAAAACAGGCTTCGTAAAACTTCCTACCGGGAACATTCCTCTTTATGACCGTTTCCGTCAATTAGAATGCCCTCTATCCTTTTACAGGGATATTATGGATTATGTTCATTCTAAGGGCTGTAAGTTCTGCTGTTCTCCATTTGGTTTAAGAAGCCTGAAGGAGCTGCTTGAATTAAATCCGGATTATGTAAAAATTGCATCTCCCGAATTAAATCATTATAAAATGCTTGAAGCCCTTAGAGATTTTCGTGCAGAAGAGAAGGCCAGGGGAAAGAAAGCAATTCCTGTAATTCTTTCTTCCGGGGTTTCTTTACTCAGCGATATAGAAAAGGCTGTAAATTTTTTAGGAAGAGAAAACCTTTCTCTTCTTCATTGTATCACCAGTTATCCGGCTCCTGAAGATCAGTATAATATTAAACTTATTTCTAATTTAAAGGCTATTTTTGGAATTGAAACAGGTCTTAGTGATCATAGTCTTGACCCCATTCTTGTTCCTGTATTAAGCGTAGCTGCCGGTGCTACAGTTATTGAAAAACACTTTACCTTAAGTAAGGAAACAGAAGGCCTTGATGATCCTGTTGCCCTTGAACCAGAGCAGTTTGCCCTTATGGTTCATGTGGTCCGCCAGACAGAAGCAACCTTCCGTCATTATGGTCCTGAAGTGGGGATGGAACGCACTATAGAGCAGCTTTCTGAACAATATGGACGTGAAAGGGTAATGTCAGTTTTAGGAGACGGGGTAAAAAAACTTGCTGCTGCAGAAGAAGCCAATTATGGAAGAACAAACAGAAGTCTTCATTTTATGAAGGATATGAAAAAGGGCTCTGTAATTACTGAAGAAGATATTGGAATCCTGAGAACAGAAAAAATACTTAGCCCTGGAATATCTCCCCAATTTTATGACCTGGTGCTTGGCTCTATTCTCGCTTCAGATGTAGAAGCTGGACAGGGCCTGCAATTTTCAGATTTAATTCAGAAATAATCTTAAGACATAGTCTTAGGACAGGGTTTCAGCAATTCTTTTCATTCCGTATAAGGTTAAATCCTTATCTACGTGGTCAAAGGCATTTGTTATAGGAGAAAGCATGCTGTTTAAGCCACCTGTCGCAATCACCTGAATATCGCTTGCTTTACAGCCACATTCCTTTTCCATATCTTTTTTCATTTGGTTTACAAGACCTTCTACAAGTCCCTTATAGCCAAGAACAATACCGCTTTGTACTGCAACAACTGTATTTTTTCCAAGACTTGTATCAGGAATATCTAAAGGAATTGCTGGAATCTGGGCAGCGTTATTAAAAAGAGAATTAAAGGCCGTTCTGATTCCTGGTGCAATTGCAACGCCTGCAATATTTCCCTTCTGGTCTACTGCAGTAAAGGAAAGTGCTGTGCCAAAGTCTGCTATAATACAAGGGGCCTTGTAACGACTCCAGGCTTCCAGGGCATCGCAATATAAATCGGTTCCAATTTCGTGGACAGCAGTTTCTGGAACATGAAGAGGCAGCTTATCATAAATATCTGCATCAATAAGAATTGGTTTTTTATGATTAATGTGCTGGGCAACAATAAAAAATGGACCAATAAGCCCCGGAACAACTGTGCTTAAAATTACAGTTTTAATTTCTGTAAAATCAATTTCTGCATCACGAAAAAGAGGGCGGAGTAAGGAAAAATATTCATCTCCGGTTCTTTTCAAATCAGTAGAGATTCTCCAGGTGTAAAGAATTTTATCTCCTTCAAAAAGAGCTGATTTTATATTTGTATTTCCGATGTCAAAAATTAAAGTCATGATGTCTCCAGCTTATTTTACAAAAAGTGAACCGTCTTTAAATCCTGCAAATTTTGTATAGCCCTGTTTTTCAAGCATATCAAACTGAGGGCCTGCCTTCTTTGCCTTTTTAAGGATTGCAACAGAATAATCAGCTCTGAGCTTTTCTGCTGCTGCCATAACCTCAGGGAAGGCTGTTGAATCCTCATACAAAAGGGCACATTTTTCTTTTTCGCCTGGAATCTTATAGTCTGAATCAAGCAAAATAGAACAAATACGTTCAAAACCAATAGAAAATCCCACTGCAGGAACCTGTTGGCCAATAAATTTGCCAATCATGTTGTCATAGCGTCCGCCGCCTCCAACAGCTCCAGAAAAACGAGGGCTGGCAATTTCAAAAACAACTCCGGTGTAGTAGCCCTGTCCGCGGACCAGATTTGGTGTATAGGCAATGCTGTATTTTTTACCAGCAATTTTTTCTACAGTTGCAATAATGTATTTTAAGTCATCTGCAATTGAAGAATCTGCACATTTTGCGATAACATCTTCAAGGCTTATTTGGCTTCCTTTTGAGATAAAATCAACAAGAGCTTTTATTGCATTTTCAGGAAGCTCTTTTTCTTTAAGCTCAGCTTCAACTCCCTCTGGACCGATTTTGTCCATTTTATCAAAGGTAATGCAAACAGAATCAAGGCTTTGGCTTGCAAAGCCCATATTTTCCAGCATATTTCTAAGAATACGACGGTCATTTATATTAATTACAAAATCATCAAAACCAATATTTAAAAGAGCTCTGGCTGTAACATCAATAAGTTCAACCTCTGCATTGCAGGAAGAGTCACCCAGAATATCAATGTCGCACTGAACAAATTCCCGGCTTCTTCCTTTTTGAGGACGTTCTGCACGGAAAACTCTGTCAGTCTGAATTACCTTAAAAGGAAATTGAAGTTCATTGCGGTTAGCGGCAAAAAAACGGGAAAGTGGAAGGGTAAGGTCATAGCGAAGTCCCATATCAGAAAGGGCTTTTTCATCAATAGGATTAGCAGCTAGAGCAGAGTCCAGTTTATCACCACGTTTTAGCACCTTAAAAATTAGATTCAGGTTATCTCCACCTTCAGATTTATCCAGATTTTCTGCATCTTCAAGCATAGGTGTAGAAATACGTTCAAAGCCGCTGGCTCTATAAGTTTCCAGAATCTTTCCCTGAACATAATCACGCAGCTTCTGTTCTGCTGGTAAAATATCCTTCATACCCTTAAGTGCATTTGTTTTCATTTTTTGCCTCTAGTCAATGTTTTTTACATATAATAGTGAAAAAGCAGCTTTAATACAATTAGCGCTATTCTTTAGTATTGACAATTTTATACGTTTCTTCTATATTGTAATTGTCAGTTTAATAAAAGTATTAAAAAGACTCGTGGCTCCACGGGTCTTTTTTATTGCAAATTAAATTGAACAGGAGGTATGCATGGAATACACAGCTTACTCAGAAATTAAATATTACAAGGATTGTTCAAGCCTGGTAGAAGGTATGGGCTTTGTTCTTGTTGATTTAAAGATTGTGCCTTCTAAACAGACAACAAAGATTTCTGCTGTAATTGCTTCAAAGGATCCTTCTGTAAATATTGGTGTTAATGACTGTGCAAAGGTTCATAGAGTTTTACTTCCTCGTCTGGAAGCTCTTCTTGGAACTGAAGATACAATGATGGAGCTTACATCTCCAGGAATTGAGCACAATATAAAAAATGCGGCTGAATTTACAGTTTTTACCGGTCGTGAAGTTCGCGTTTGGGATAAAAGTGTAACAGACTGGGTAGGTGGAAAGATTCTTTCTGCTGATAATAAATCGGTAACAATGGAAACAGAAAATGGCGAAAGTCTGACAGTTTCCTATGAAAATATAGCAAAAGCAAAATTTTTTTATACCAAATAGGAGGTATGATAAAATGTCTGAAATGGCAGAGGCAATCCGTCAGCTGATTTCTGAAAAAGGTTATTCAGAGGATTCAGTAAGACAGACAATTGAGCGAGCATTGAAGGCCGCTTATAAAAGAACTTATGGAACAGATGAAAATGCCATCGTAAAATTTAACGATGATATGTCGGATGTATCAATCTACTCACGCAAGGTCGTTATTGACGGTGTTTATGACCCGGTAAAGGAAATTGAACTTGAAGAAGCAAAAAAACTTGCTGGTGATGAAGTAGAAGAGGGAGATGAGATCGATATTCTTGAAGATCCTAAAACATTCGATCGTTCTGCCGTTCAAACAGGAAAACAGACAGCTCATCAGGGGCTGAACGAAACTTACAAAACTTCCCTGATGAACGAATATAAAGATAAAATTGGTGAAATTATCATCGGTTATCATCAGCGTGAACGCAATGGAAATATCTATGTAGATCTTGGAAATGCAGGCCGCCTGGAAGGTGTTCTTCCTGTAAAATTTCAGTCTAAGTTGGAATTTTACGAAAAAGGAGACCGCATTAAGGCTCTTATCGTAGACGTAAAGCCAACTAATTCTGGTATCCAGTTGGTTCTTTCCCGCTCTGATCCAAAGCTTGTAAGTTCAATCCTTGAAAAGGAAGTTCCAGAAATTGCTGATGGAACAGTTGAAATTCAGAAAATTGTTCGCGATGCAGGATATCGTACAAAGATTGCTGTATATTCTAAACGCGAAGAAGTTGACCCTGTAGGAGCTTGTGTAGGTCTTAAAGGTGTTCGTATTCAGAATGTTATTCGTGAACTTTTGAATGAAAAAATTGATGTACTTAAATGGGATCCGGATCCAGCTGTATTTATTAAAAATGCACTTTCACCAGCTCAGGTAGAACGTGTAGTTATTATGGATGCAGAAAAGAGACAGGCTCTTGCAATTGTTGAAGATTCACAGTTCTCTCTGGCAATTGGTCGTCAGGGACAGAATGTTCGCCTTGCAAATCGTCTTTGTGACTGGAATATTGATGTTAAGACTGTAGAACAGGCTGAAGAAATTGACTTCTCTAATGTTAATACAGTTCAGACAGCCCGCAATCTCTTTACAGATGAAGAAGAGCAGCAGAATGAATATGATGAAATTACAACTGTTGCAGAACTCCCTGGTGTTGATTCTGAAATTGCTGAAATGCTCAAACAGAAAGGCATAGAAGAGATTCAGGACTTTGTTGAAGCTTATGATAATGGTACAATCAACATTGAAGGAGTTTCAAAAGAAGCTCTTGATAAGATAAATGAACTTATCAACGAAAATGTTGAATTTGTAGAAGAAGATGAAAATGCACCAGCTGAAGAAGCTCCAGTAGAAGAAAGTTCCGAAGAGGAAGAAGAAGCTGCAGCTGAAGAGGAAGAAGAATATTTCTGTCCAGAATGTGGTGCAAAAATCACACTTGATATGACAAAATGTCCTAAGTGTGGATGTGAATTTGAATTTGCAGACGAGTAAAGCAGATTAAATAGGAAGGTATAAGGTTATTTATGGCAGAAGAAAACGAGAAAAAGCCCGGATTTGTAGTTCACAAGAAACAGCAGGATTCAGCTCCTGCATCTGCTCCTGAAAAAAAGCGTGTCCTTGTTGTAAAGAAGAAGACCGCTCCTGCTCAGGGTAATGCAGCACAGCAGACTCAAAATCAGGCTTCTGCTAATGGAAATGGCACTCAAAAGGCTCGTGTCGTGATTAAAAAGGTAGAAAATACTCCGGCACAGGCAAAACAGGAATCTAAATCAGATACTCCAAAATCTCAGCAGAGACAGGACTCTCGTCCTCGTACTTTTGAGTTGAATTCAGCTCGTCCTAATGTAAAGGCTGGAAATCTTTCAGATAAGCCTAGACAGGGCGGCTATAATCGTAACGGTCAGGGTGGCGGCGGCTACAACCGAAACGGAAATAATCAGGGCGGAAATCGTCCATATAATCGTGAAGGCGGAGGCTTTAGTGGTGCCCAGGCTCGTCAGAGCTATCAAAACCGCGAACGCGATGGCCAGAACGGCAGCCTTAATCGTGGTGGAAATGGCCAGGGTGGCTATAACCGCGGTAATAATCAGGGCGGCTTTAATAGAGGCGGTCAGGGTGGCTTCAACAGAGGCGGCCAGGGCGGCGGCTTTAATCGCGGACAAGGAATGGGCGGCCAGGGAGGCGGCTTTAGACCTCCACGTCCTGGAATGGGCGCTGGTGCACCAGTACCTCCTGTAGATCAGTCTCGTCAGCCAGCTAAGAAGGCATTTAAAGGCAAGAAGCAGATATATAACCGCAAGGATGAGGAACAGTACGATGATAAGTTCTTCGAGCAGAAAAAGAAGATTGATACACCTGCAACAGTAGTTCCAAAGTCTATTGATATTATGGAAACAATTTCTGTTTCCGATTTGGCTCGCAAGATGAATCTTAAAGCCAGCGAAGTTATCGGAAAGCTTATGGGCATGGGTATGATGGTTACAATCACTCAGTCTATAGATTCTGATACAGCAACCCTGCTTGCAGCAGAATATGGCTGTGAAGTACATCTGGTAAGCCTTTATGATGAAACTGTTATTGAAAGCGATAATGATGAAGGTGTAGAACTTTCACCTCGTCCACCAATTGTAACTGTAATGGGACACGTTGACCATGGTAAGACAAAAACTCTTGATGCCATTCGTCATTCTCATGTTGCAGAAGGTGAAGCTGGTGGTATTACTCAGTCTATCGGTGCTTATTCTGTAAAAACTCCAAAGGGAACTATTACCTTCCTTGATACTCCAGGTCACGAAGCCTTCACAATGATGCGTGCCCGTGGTGCTCAGGTAACAGATATTGTTGTACTTGTAGTTGCAGCTGATGATGGTGTTATGCCTCAGACTCTTGAAGCTATAAGCCATGCAAAGGATGCTAAGGTTCCAATTATTGTTGCTGTAAACAAGGTTGATAAGCCAGAAGCTAATCCAGATAGAGTAAAAACTCAGCTTTCTGAACGTGGTCTTACTCCAGAAGAATGGGGTGGAGACACTCAGTATGTACATATTTCGGCTCTTAAAAAAGAAGGTATTGAAGATCTTTTGGATGCAATTCTTCTTCAGGCAGAAATGCTGGAGCTTAAAGCAAATAATCAATGCCGTGCAGAAGGAAAGATTCTTGAATCTCGTGTAGATCAGGGTCGTGGTGTTGTTTCAACTGTTATTATTCAGCGTGGTACATTGCACCAGGGCGATCCTTTTGTTGCAGGTATCTATTCTGGACGTGTTCGTGCTATGTTTGATGATCGCGGTAAGCGTATTCAGGAAGCAGGCCCTTCTATTCCAGTTGAAGTTCTTGGTATTGAAGAAATGCCAAATGCCGGTGATCCATTCCAGGTAACTGAAAGCGAAAAGGATGCTCGTGCAATTTCCGCAAAGCGTCAGGAATTAAAGAGATTCGAAGAAGCCCGCGCTGTTAAGAAGGTAACACTTGAAAACTTCAATGATACAATTAAAGACAACGAAATGAAGGAACTTAAGGTTATTATTAAGGCCGATCTTCAGGGATCTGCAGAAGCTCTTAAATCTTCTTTGGAAAAGCTTTCTACTCACGAAATCCGTCTTTCTGTTATTCATTCAAGTGCGGGTGCTATTAATGAATCGGATGTTACTCTTGCAGCAGCTGACTCAAATGCAATTATTATCGGATTTAATGTTCGTCCTACTCCAAAGGCGAAGATTTTGGCAGATCAGGAACGTGTTGAAATCAGAAAATATAATATCATCTATAAGTGTGTTGAAGAAATTCAGGCCGCTATGGAAGGTATGTTGCAGCCGGATACAAAAGAAGAAGTTATCGGTATGGTGGAAGTTCGCGATACCTTCAAGGTACCAAAGGTTGGCGTGATTGCCGGATGTTCTGTATCAGAAGGTATTGTTCGACGTACAGCCAGCGTAAACCTTGTTCGCGATGGTATTGTAATCTTTACAGGAAAGATTTCTTCCCTCAAGCGCTTTAAGGATGATGTTAAAGAAGTTTCTGTTGGCTATGAATGTGGTATTGGTCTTGAAAACTGGCAGGATATCCATGTTGGTGACCGTCTTGAAGTATTCGAGATTATCGAAGTTGCCAAGAAGCTTGGAAAGACTCTTGCTGAAGAACAGGCTGAAATCGAAAAACGTAATGTTACCGGCGAAGCTTCAGGAGATAAGGAGTAATCATGGGACAGTACAGGCTGCAGCGTCTTAATGACCAGTTGCGCGATGAAATTTCCAAATTGATTCTCCATGGTGATGTAAAGGATCCACGCGTTTCTACTTTCTTAAGTATAAACCGAGTGGAGGTTACAAACGATTTAGCTTACGCAAAGGTTTATGTATCTTCTTTTCTCCCTGATAATCAATTACAGAAGGGTGTAAATGGCTTAAATGCTGCTTCAGGTTTTATTCAAAGAGAAATTGCAAAGAAATTAAGAATCAGACAGTTCCCAAAACTACAGTTTATTGTAGATGCAGGAATGAAAGAAGGCTTTGCAATGGTTCAAAAGCTTAATGAACTTGAACGTGAAGAGAAGGAAAGAGCTGAAGCTGCTAAGAGCGAAGAAGAATAAATCAGTTTATTACAAACTTGTAGGATATTCTTCCTTCCTTGTTTTTATAAATCAATCCTAGAAAAAATCCGTCCGGTGTAAAAACTGCGACGGATTTTTCATTTTGAAGACTGTGCAGATTTGTATCAAAATTGGCACTTATCAGTTTTTTTCCATTTTGAAAATCATTCAGGGCTTTTTCAGACTTTGTATGAATTATGTCAAAGCCACAGCTTCGGGCTGTTTCCTCATTCAGAGCAAGTTTCTTCTGGCGGATTTCTTCTTTCAAAAGTGCTTCCTGTGGATCATTTGCCCAATCTTTTTTTTCTGCTTCATTATTAGTTTTGAAGGCCTGAGCTTCCTTTATGGCATTTTCAATAGTGAAGGCTTCTAGTTGATTATAGCCAGCTGCATTTTCAATGTTAAAAAGGCCAACTTTAGTGCGGTACAGCCCAATAAGATGAGCTGCACTTCCACATTCTTTTGCAATATCACGGGCCAGACTTCTTATATAGGTTCCCTTTGAAACTAGAAAATGAATCAAGGCATATTGAACTTGATTTTTATCATTTCTTTGTATTTCTTTTATTTGGGCTTCAAAGACTGTTACAGGTCTGGCAGGTAGCTCTTCTATATGTCCCGACCTTGCTAAATCAGAAGCTCTTTTTCCATTTACGTGAATGGCACTAAAAGAAGGTGGGCTTTGCATAATATTACCTTTAAACTTTTCTAAGGCTGACTGAAGGCTTTCTGCTGTCGGAAGGGGAGCTTCTTTTATTATATTTCCTGTATATTCCAGTGTGTCTGTTTCTTCACCAAATTTAATGACAGCCTCATAGTCCTTATCGAATTCAGTAATATTTCCGGCAAGTCTTGTGAGCCGCCCTGTGCAGGCCACAAGAAGTCCCTGAGCAAAGCTGTCTAAAGTTCCCGTATGTCCAACCTTAGCAGTTCCCAGAGCCTTTTTAATACTGTTCAAAGCAGAAAAAGAAGTAGGTCCACTTTTTTTTGCCAGTAAAACAATCCCATCCGGATTTTCCTGAAAATTATTCCCCATTAACATAAAATCATTATAACAAAAAAGAAGAGGAAACTAAACTGGACATATAGAATTATTCGTTCAAAAAAAAAGACACTCAAGAACGAGTGTTTAAAAGTGGGCAGTGAGAGGATGGAACTCCCGACACGCTAAAAATCGGAAATCCGTTAAGAAAAATTGCGAGAGCAATTTTTTAGGATTCTCCGAAAGAAAGCGCGAGTGAACGACAGTGAAAGAGGTCAGACAGAATGTCGGGTAATGTGAGATCCGGGATAATAATTAAAGCGTGATAGAGAAAAAAAAAGACACTCAAGAACGAGTGTCTAAAAGTGGGCAGTGAGAGGATCGAACTCCCGACACCTTAAGATCGGAAATCCGTTAAAAAAAATTGCGAGAGCAATTTTTTAGGATTATCCGATAAAAAGGTAAGAGCGAGCGGTAGTGAGCGATTTCTGACAGAATGTCGGGTAATATGAGATCCGAAATATACCAAAAAGCGTGAGTGAGAAAAAAAAAGACACTCAAAAACGAGTGTCTAAAAGTGGGCAGTGAGAGGATCGAACTCCCGACATTCTGGGTGTAAACCAGACGCTCGTACCAGCTGAGCTAACTGCCCGTCAGTTGATGTTTAATTTATACCATTTAAACAAATTTATGTCAAGGCATTCTATAAAAATTTATGATTTTTTTTCAAAAATCCGAAAATCAAATAATGACGACCAGGAGATTTTATGTTAAAATATAAACCCAATATGAAAAATGTTTGTGTCCTTCTTATAGCAGCATCTCTTTTTTTTATTTCCTGTACTAATGCTGGTGCATCAAAACTTTCATATACCGATGTCGAAACAATCAGAGATAGTGTAAAAGATAGAGAAGCTCAGGTTTCCTGGACAAAAGAACTTGAAGGTTCCCGCCTTAATGAAAGCTTAAATCCTCAGGAAGGCTTATATTCAGAAGATATTAAATATAGTCGACTTATAGCTAAGGTAAATAAAGCAAATCAAGCTGCAGTTTTTCCTGAATATCCGGATTTAGGCCTTCTTGATATAAGCGCACTTAATTCTTCAGCAAAAGAAACAATCTATAAATTCTGTCAGGCACTTTCAACAGATATATATACCGAAGCTCAAAATTATTTTGATTCCTCCTATATATTTAATTTCGTCTTTTTTAGAAATGATTTTATAGAAGGTTGGGAAAATAATTTTAATGAAAGCTTTCCTGTACAAAAAGAAGATAAGAGCAAAAAGAAAAGCGATGAAGATGATTCTCAAGCCGATAAAATTTCTCTATTTTCAAAGTGGATTCTTGCAGAACCCTTTGTAGGAGAAGAAATTACCCAGGTTCCGGTTCGTTTTTATTGCAAAGCTGGCACTCTTGATGTAACATTATATTTAAACAAAAAGAATTTGATTTATCAAATTGTTATAGACAGGTGGGGAAGCTTATGATGGAACAAAAATCACTTACAGGAATTGAACGTACTCTGGTAGTTCAATATTTAACTGATGGTAACGTACCGGTTACATTAACTCCAGTAGATGAATCCTTAAATAATGATGAAATAATACATTCTTTAACTTCTCAAATCTTTCCTCTTGCCATAAAGGGCGAAAATGTTCAGATTTCTCATAAAGGGGAACTCATTTTTGAAAATCCTCCTCAGTCAATTAACCGTTTTATAAATAAAAATGTAAAAGTTGAATTTTACTTTAATAGAGTAGGTTTATATTTCATATCAAAAGTTAGAGATGAGGATAATGGTCTTGTAATTTCCATTCCAGCTGTAATAGATAGGATAATAGATACAGTTGAAGAAAAGAATTATGATTTTTCAGCTCTGATTTATTTTGAATGTAAAAGTAAAAAAGAACTCAATATAAAATGTGTTCCAGATTCTGATATTGAACTCTTTGTAAGACCAGCCTGGAAAATAATTCCTTTGGAAAATCAGAAGTCTGCAAAAGAATTGCTTGAGGCTTTTGTAGAAGAAGCTAAAATTGAAAAAAATGCAGGTAATGGTATTCAGTTAATTCCTGTTTGTAAGTACCTTACAGAAGAAAAGATAGAAAGAGTTGAAGCTATGGAAAATAGACCAGAAGAGCCTTCTATTCTTTTTGTGGATCACGAAAGACTTGTTTTAGGTATGACAAGTAAGGCTTGTACCTATTTCAAGAACGAAGAGTACGGAATAAAGCTTATTTTCTCAATTAAGAAAGGTCCTATTCTTACAAGAGATATATTTGTAACAGGAATAGTAAATAAGGTTTTCAGAAGCCGTGATGGTAAGCTTTCATGCGTAGACTTCAGATATACTACTATGCAGGAGGAGGATTTGCGCTTTTTATATGAAAAAGCAACCTCTACCTTGTTTATTTAGAATCTTTTATAGTTCCGCTTCCCAACATAATAGCAATCCATCTTAAATCATCAATATTTTCACATACAATTTTGATAATTACTGTTAAAGGTACTGCTAAAATCATTCCTAAGAAGCCCCAGATATACCCCCAAAGAGAAAGACTTACTAGAATTGCAAATGGAGAAAGTCCCAGGTTCTTTCCTTCTATTCTTGGCTCTAAGATATTTCCCAAAACCATATTGATTGTAGTAAGGAAGATTAAAATAAATATAGGTTTTGCAAAAAGTGGAGAAAACTGTAGAAGAGCAAAGATTGTTGTTACTCCAACAGATATAATAGAACCAAATACCGGAATAAAGTTCATGACAAAGGCAATAAATGCCCAGACAATAGGGAAGTCCATTCCCATAAGCCAGGTGGTAAAAAATACAAGAAGACCTGTTGCAAGAGAGATATAAAACTTTATAGAAACATATCTTACTGTATCATTTACAATCTGATGGCTGATTTTTGAAAACTTTGCTGAATCAGAAGTAAAGGCATTGTGAAGCTTTTCCTTTGTAAGGTTCATTTCTATTTCTATAAAAATGACCATGATGATTATAAGGAAAAGACTTTTTCCAAAGGAAACTATACCAGAAGAAAGAAATACAGCGGCCTTTTGTGCATATTTCTGAACTTCCAGATTTTTCCAAAGGTTAGTGATAAAACTATCCTCTGCGTTAAATTCAAGGTTCAATTTGTCGGCGATAAGCTTATAAACTGAAAGGAATTTGGATTCATATTTAGGATATTCATAAATAATAGATCTGAAACCTGAAACTAAAAGAGATGAAATTCCAACAAAGGCTACTACAAAGAGTAAAATTACTAAAATTGAAGATAGAGTCCAGGGGATTTTTGTTTTTAAGTGTATCTTCTTAATAACAGGAAGAAATACAAAAGAAAGCATTAAAGCAACCACCACAGGCAGAATAAATGAAGACATAATCTTACACAAGGTTCCTGCAAGAACAGAAGCAAATGCCAGTAATATGTAAAAAGAGCCTTTTGTATAATTATTTTCAGTCATTTTGTCCTCCAAATAACTGTGATGGTTGATTTTACTTAACGCTTTTTAGGTTTTATAACATCAAATCCGCAGTAAGGTACAAGAACTTCTGGAATTGTTACAGAACCATCTGCATTTTGATAATTTTCAAGGATTGCAAGCATTGCTCGGCCTACAGCAATTGCAGTTCCGTTTAATGTATGAACATACTTGTTCTTTCCATCATCATCCTTGTATTTGATGTTGAGGCGTCTTGCCTGATAATCTGTACAGTTTGAAGTTGAAGTTACTTCTCCATACTCTCCGCCATTGCGTCCTGGCATCCAGGCTTCAAGGTCCCACTTTCTATAAGCAGGGGCACCAAGGTCTCCTGTACATGTATCAACAACATGGAATGGAAGTCCCAAACCAGTAAAGATTTCTTCCTCTATCTGACGAAGCTTTTCATGGATTTCATCCGACTGTTCTGGTGTTGAATAAGCAAACATTTCTACCTTATCAAACTGGTGAACACGGTAAAGTCCCTTTGAGAACTGGCCTGCAGCTCCGGCTTCGCGGCGGAAACAATGTGAAAGTCCACCGTAGAAGCGAGGAAGGCTTGCTTTGTCAAGGATTTCATCCTGGTGATAACCACCAAGGGTAATTTCTGCTGTAGCAACAAGACAGGTGCCTTCTTCTTCAATAGAGTATACGTTAGATTCATTTCCACGTGGGTTAAAGCCGATTCCCTTAAGAACTTCTTCCTTTGCAACATCAGGTGTAATAAACATCTGGAAGTTGTGCTTACGAAGTGTATTTAAGGCATACATAATAAGAGCCTGTTCAAGGAATACAGCTTCATTTTTAAGATAGTAGAATTTTGGTCCAGAAACCTTTGTTCCACGGTCAAAATCAATAATATCAAGAGATTCACCAAGCTGTACATGATCTTTTGGTTCAAAGTCGAACTTGCGTGGAGTTCCAACCTTTTTTACTTCAAGATTTTCTGTATCAAGCTTTCCTACAGGTGCTTTTGGATGAACCATGTTTGGAATCTGACGTGCAGCTTCTTCAAGAGCGGCTTCAGTTTCCTTTGTTTCTGCTTCAACAGCTGTAATTTCTTCCTTAATAGCTTTACCTGCAGCTATAAGTTCCTGTCTCTTGTCATTGTCAAGCTTCTGCTTCATTGCCTGTGCGTTTTCATTACGCTTCTGCTGAAGTCCCTGAAGCTTTGTTACAAGGGCAGTTCGCTTATCAAAAAGTTCTACAACTTTGTCTGCATCTGCTGTCATGTTGCGGTTGATAATATTCTGTTTTACCGCTTCAAGATTGTCCTTTATAAATTTGTAGTCCAACATTTATATTTACCTCTTATTGTTTTTTAGTTTGAAAGCTCGTAAGTTACTGTTACATTTGAAGAAATTGTAACATTCCCTTCCATGATTGGAGTTGTAGGAGTTGCTCCATCCATAGACATTGATACAGCCTTAAAAAGCATATCATTATTACGTCCGGCACTTGTGTAATCCTCTTTAATTTCCATTACACCATTTACCTTACAGCCGCTAGCTCCTGCAAGAAGGGAAGCTGCATCCTGAGCATTTTTAATTGCAAGGGTTCTTGCTTCTCTTAGGGCAGTTGTTTTATCTGATACAAGATATTCAAAAGATGTAATACCATTTGCACCAATGTTATTTTTTACTGCTGCATCAATAACTTTTCCTGTATTTTCAAGATTTCTTACAATTACAGAAATTGTATTTCTTGCAGTATATTCACCTGCATAAGTATGTGTATTATCCTGGCTGATTGAGTAATCGAAAGTAGAAATATCCGATTCTACAACTCCAGCTTCCTTTAGAGCGTTTATTGTGTTTGTTGTGTTTATTGCATTTCTTTCTGCAACCTGCATAATGTTCCAGCCAGAATTGCGAACAATGAATTTTAAGGAAACCATATCTGGCTTTACGCTTACAGAACCTGTTCCTGAAACTGTAATAGTTCTTGGAGTCTGTGCCTGTTCTGTTGGTCTGCTGAGGACACAGGATGATAAAAATGCAAGTCCAAGAGATGTAATTGCGATTGTTTTAATTATACGCTTCAAATTTATACTCCTTGTTACTATCTTATTTCAAGATAGAATCTATTTAAATATATAATCTGTTTATTGGCCTCTTCCCAATATTGGCTGGCCGGATAATTCTTAGTTAGAGTCTTATATGCTTCAATAGCGGATTTTATATCTTGAATTTCGGATTTTGCTTCCAGAATCTTCCCCTGTAAAAAGAGGCCTGCATCACGGTCTGTGACAGCATATTCCAAAAATGTCTTAATCTTTTTATCTGCTGATGAATAATCTTTGTTATTATAAAGAACTTCAGCTTCCTTTAGAAGAGAATTTACATCAATTTTTTCATTTTCTCCGCTATTTTCAGCTTCTTCAACTTTTTGATTTTCAGCTTCAACTTCTGCTTTAACTTCAGCCTCTGCTTTTATCTGACTGCTTCCATTATTTGCCTGATTTACTGCAGGTGCAAAATCTGCTCCTTTTGCGGAAGGTGCATTTAAATCACTTTCTACAATTTCATTCACCTGAGTGCTTTCTTTTTCCGTTTCTTCTTGTTTTTCTATTTTCTTTTCTACTAATGCCTTTGCCTTTTTAGGAAGTTGCGGCTTATATTCAGGGGCTGCGATATGAGTTTTATTAGAGCCTTTTTCGTCTATAACTTCAACTTCAATGAAATCATCAATATATTCACCTGTTAAAGTATCATTCTTGTAAAAATGAAGATATTTTGTACCGGCGGCTTTTGCCTGCAGGGTAAATTTTGTATCTTTTGTGCCAAGTTTTCTTCCAAAATAGCTTAAAGCTTTTGAACCGTCTGTAAGTCCCATGTATACCCAGCCTTTACCAGGGTAGGTAATATCTACATATTCCTGAATCTTCATTGAAACTTTTCTTGAGACTTCAATGATTTCTTCAGTTTCTTCCTGGCTGCTTTCCTGAGAACTTTCCTCCGGAGCTTCAACATCTTCCTGGCTCTCGCTTTCTTCTATTTCAGTAGCTTGCTCAGAAGCTTCTTCCTCATCTTCAATTTCAATTATATCGCCACGGATTTCATCATCTTCACTGATATCTATTTCGTCAATATAATCCAGCTCCAGATCTTGGGCATCAATTTCTTCAGCTTCTTCTTTTTCTGGATTTTCGTCTTCATATTCAATTGTTATAACTTCTGGTTCTTCTATTTCTTCAAGCTGGTCTTCCTGTAGATTTCTATTTTCATTATCTGCCTGAGAATTGTCACTTTCTTCTGTTACTTCTTCACCTGCATCTATTGTGCCTGCTTCGTTTTCATTTTCACTAGCTTCTGTAGTGTCATCGTTAGAAACTGCAGCTTCAGCCTTATCTTCAGCTTCGTTTTCAGCTTCAGCGTCACTCTCATTTTCAGCTTGATTTTCTTCTGAATCGTTTTCAGAAGCCTGCTCCAAATCCAGATTTTCACCATTAGTGTCACTTTCACTTTCAACAGTATCTTGAGCAGGACTTTCTATTACAGAAGTTTCCTTTTCATCTTCAGGAGTTGAGGCACAGGAAATTAAGAAAAGCGGTAAACAAGCAAAACAAAAGGTAAATTTTATAAACTTTTTCATGGAGCTGCCTTTATAATTTCATTTATCATATTATCATTTGACTGTGACAAAGAGTTAATTTCTTTTTCACTTGGAGTGGTAAACCAAGGTTCAATTTCCTGGTCTGTCCAGCTTTCCTTTGTCTGTCTTGAAAGAGTGTAATCTCTTGGTAATTCAGGACCATTTGGAATTAAAAGCTGTTCATTTATAATTAATTCCTGGTCTGGTACTTTTACTTCCTTTTTCTTTCCGGAAGAGGCCAAAACAATTAATAAAATCAGACAGATTAGAATTACAAAAATTAATGAAGCAATAATAAGAGCAAGCTTTTTGTTTTCTTCAATCCAATCAAAAAGCCAGTCTTTTAAGTCAGAGATTTTTTCTTTTATATTTTCAAAAAATCCACTTAAATCCATATTGCTTTATTTTTCCCGTTTTGGAGGTCTTGGAGGTAAAACAACACCTTCTTCATCTGGAACATCTTCATCCGTGAAATCATCTTGAGAATGATCAATTTCTGCTCCACGTTTAATATCCTGATCCAGACGAAGGGCAATAATTTTACTAACGCCAGATTCTTCCATTGTAATTCCCAGCATTGTTGAAGCACCCATTACTGTCTTTTTGTTATGGGTAATAACAATGTACTGACTTACATTAGCAAAGCTTTCCAGTGTTGTTACAAAAGAAGATACGTTTTTATCATCAAGTGCGGCATCAATTTCATCCAAAAGACAGAACGGGCTAGGGCGTACCTGATAAGTTGCAAATAAGAGAGCTACGGCTGTCATGGTTTTTTCACCACCAGAAAGGAGGGCAATGTTTTCAAGTTTCTTTCCAGGTGGCTGGGCATAAATATCAATACCAGAAGTAAGAATATTTGTTGGATCTGCCAGTTTTAGCTCAGCACGACCTCCGTTGAAAAGTCTTCTGAACATATTGTGGAAATTTTTCTTAATCTGATTATAGGTTTCAAGGAACATTTCTGCAGATTTAGATTTAATTTCTTCACTGACTCTAACAAGATTTTCAAGAGATTTAGCTGTATCTTCGTAATTAGTTCTCTGTCTTTCGTAGCGTTCCTTTACTTCAGAGAATTCTTCCGGAGCCATAAGGTTTACACTGCCTAAGGCAGAAAATTCTTTCTTTGCTTCAGAAAGCTTGTCTCTAATATCAACTGAAGGAGTTGTAATTTTATACATTCTCTCTTCGAATTCCATCAAATCTCGGGAATACTGATCCTGGAAATTCTGTTTTATATTTTTAATATCACTATCAGCAGAGTTTAATTTAAGAGTAAGATGCTCGTACTGCTCCTGATATTTATTCTGCTCTTCATGCTTTTTTTCAAGAGTATCACTCTTACCGGAAACACTTTTATTTGCCTTTGCAATATCTTCATCAAGCCTGCTCATTTCTTCTGCAAGCTTTTTTCCACGATACTCTATTTCTGCAAGCTCATCCTGATATCCGTTAATCTGTTCTTTAATATCATCAGCGTGTTTTGTTTCAGAATAAAGCTCGTCTTCTGCTTCGTGTAAAGCGTTTTGCTCTGAAGTAAGCTGTCGATTTAATATGGAAATCTGATTTTTGCTTGCATTTATTTGTTCCTGCATCTGGATTTCATTTAATCTAAGCTTACCCAGAGTTTCCTTGTATTCATCAATCTTTTTAGAAAGTTCAGAATTCTGACTGTGAAGGGATTCGATAGTAGCATTTATCTCTTCAACCTGTTTGATATTATCAGTAATTTTATTATCAATAGTTCGCTTTTTTGTCATAATTCCTTCTGGTGAAAGGAATTCTGTAATAAAGGCAGGTGAGGCATTCAAATATTTTTCAAGTGCAGCTTTTAACTGATCAACCTGTGACAGGGTTTCTTCAAAAGCATTTTCTGCTTCTTTTACAGCCTTTGCGTTTTCGTCTGCAGACTTATTTTGGGCTGCAATATCAGAGAAAATATTTTTTCTACCTTCAACATAGATTCTAAGCTTTCCAAGAGATGTATCGAGCTCTTCTTTTGCAATTCTCATTGAACTTTCAGAAAAACCGGCATCCTTTAATTTTTCATCAAGCATAGAAACAATATCTTCTGTAATTGAAGCAAGCTGATCCTGAAGTTCGCTTCTCTCTTTATCTAGGGCTGCAATTTCTTCTTTTAAGCTGTTAGCCTGTCTGTCATTTTCTGTAATCTGAGAGCCGCTTGTTGTGATGTTTTTTTCGAAGGAAGAAATATTTGTGCGGATATCGTCAAGCTGTTTTGTTTTTCCGTGTAGACTTGCATTGTTATCATCAATTTCATCCTGCACAGCATCTATTCTTTCCTGAATTGAACTTTTACGGCCTTCAAGAATCATAATTTTTTCATTGAGTTTTGAAGCTTCCTGATTTTTGTTTTTGAGGAGTTCAAGTTTGCCGTTTTTTTCCTGTCCAATTGCAAGAAGAGTAGCCTGCTTAGAGTAAAGGTCTTCCTGCATAGCCTTTACCTTGTCCATATTTTCGGAAATAGTGTTATTAATTTCTTCTATTTCCTTTCTAACTCTATCTCGCTTTTCCTGAACCTTCTGAAGTTCCTGTTCCTGTCTTGTTTTATCCTGAACAAAGTTTTTAAGTCTAAGAAGAGTTAAGTCTAATTCATAATTATAAATCTCTTCTTTGAATTTGCGATACTTGATTGTTTTTTCAGACTGAACTTTTAAGCTGTCATATTGTCTTTTGATTTCGTTTAAGGCAATTTCAATTTGAACCATATTTTGTCTGGTTCTTTCCAATTCTCTTTCAGCTTCTGCACATTCTGCCTTTGAACGGCTGATACCAGCGGCTTCCTCAAAAAGATAGCGGCGGTCTTCTGGTTTACTGGAAAGAATCTGGTCAATTTTTCCCTGTTCCATTACAGAATAGGCAGCTTTTCCTACTCCTGTGTCCATGAAAAGTTTTCTTATTTCAGATGGTCCCACCTGAGCATTGTTTATATAGTATTCATTTTCACCTGATCTAAAAAGGCGGCGTTTGATTGCAATTTCAGGAGCTTCCAAAGGAAGAAGCCCGTTTTCGTTCATAATGGTTAGGGTAACTTCAGCAACATTTAAAGGTGAACGTCGTTCTGTTCCATTAAATATTATGTCTTCCATTTTTGCCGCACGAAGGTTTCTTGACTTGTTTTCTGCCAAAACCCATTTTATTGCGTCGACAACGTTACTTTTTCCACAACCATTAGGTCCGAGAAGAGCTGTAATTCCGTCTGCAAAATCAACATGAACTTTATCTGCAAA
>JAIKYB010000226.1 GCA_024683675.1 Treponema sp. | reverse complement strand
AAATAGAAAATATAATTTCTTTGCACTATTTTTAGTTGAATCTTTAATCATAGAAAACCTCCAGAAATAAGGCAAAAAATTGTCAAGCTCTTCTTATATAACAAGGCCCTCCCCATAGCCCGATAAACCTTTCTTTATTTTCACCACCGATTATAATTTCATATTATTTTTCTGCAATCTAAAAAAGCCCTTTCTAAGAATAGTCTTACAGCCTTTGGTAAATTCTAAGAAAGGTCTTATTTTTAATATGATTTATATAGAAGAAATGAAGTCAAAAAATAACACAAATTTTTAAAAACTACTTTTCATAGAAACATCAATTATGGTATATTTATACCTCGGGAATGCATAATTATGCAAAAACCCGGTTTCCGTGCCGCGCGCGGAAAGGAGTAAAACGAATGAAAAATGCTTACGTAAACCGTGTATGGGAAGAAGTAAAAGCAAAGAACGCCAATGAACCTGAATTCTTGCAGGCCGTTGAGGAAGTAATGACAACTCTTGATCCAGTTGTAGATCAGATGCCAGAGCTTGAACCTAATGCCATTCTTGAAAGATTGGTAGAACCTGAGCGAGTAATTCAGTTCAGAGTACCTTGGATGGATGACGCCGGTAACTATCATGTTAACCGTGGTTTCCGTGTTCAGTACAACAGTGCTATTGGACCTTATAAAGGCGGTCTTCGTTTCTCTAAGGAAGTAAACCTTTCAGTTCTTAAGTTCCTCGGATTTGAACAGGTTCTTAAAAACTCACTTACAACTCTCCCAATGGGTGGTGGTAAGGGTGGTTCAGACTTCGATCCACACGGAAAATCTGACAAAGAAGTTATGCGCTTCTGTCAGTCATTTATGACAGAATTGTATCGCCACATTGGTCCTGATACAGACGTTCCAGCCGGAGACAAAAATGTTGGCGGACGTGAAATTGGTTATTTGTTCGGACAGTACAAGAGAATCCGAGACGAATACACTGGAGTTCTTACAGGAAAGGGACTCACATTTGGTGGTTCTTTGATTCGTACAGAAGCTACCGGATACGGACTTATCTACTTTGCACAGGAAATGCTTAAGAAAGTTGGACAGGACTTCAAGGGAAAGACTTGTGTTGTTTCTGGTTCAGGAAACGTTGCAGAATATGCAGCTGAAAAGCTTATCCAGCTTGGTGCAAAGGTTGTTACACTTTCTGATTCTAACGGATACATCTATGATGCTGATGGAATCACACAGGAAAAACTTGACTGGGTTAAGGAACTTAAGACAGTTCGCCGTGGTCGTATTTCTGAATATGCTAAGCAGTTCCCATCTGCAAAATACTTCGAAGGAAAGAAGGTTTGGGAAGTTAAATGTGACTGCGCATTCCCATGTGCTACACAGAACGAACTTCTTGGTGAAGATGCACAGAAGCTTCTTGACAACGGATGTAAGCTCGTAGCTGAAGGTGCTAACATGCCTTCTAACATCGACGCCGTAAACAAGTTCCTTGCTGCTAAGATTCTTTACGCACCTGGAAAGGCTTCTAATGCCGGTGGTGTTGCAACATCTGGTCTTGAAATGAGCCAGAACAGCGAACGCCTCTCTTGGTCTTCAGAAGAAGTTGATGAAAAGCTTCACTCAATCATGATTAACATTCATGCTAACGCTTACGATACAGCTGTTAAATTTGGTGCTAAGGACGGCAACTGGGTTAACTACGTTGCTGGTGCCAACATCGCTGGTTTCGTAAAAGTAGCAAATGCTATGATTGCACAGGGATTAGTTTAATTTTTGCCTTATAAAAATTAAGCTTACGAGGATTTGTTTTGCAAATTCTCGTGCCTGCAAGCTAGAAAAACTGCCTTTTTTCAGGGCAGTTTTTTTATTTTAAAAAATTCATTTTCAGATATACAATTATTCTATGAAGACAATTGTAAAAGAAGCTTCTTACGAAGAAGTGCTTTCTCAAAAATCCTCTAAGAAGAAAAAGCCAATCAGACCTCCTCTTTTCTGGCGCTTTCTAATGAAGACTCTGGCCGCAGGAGATTTTAAGGCTACTAATTTTACCTATAAAAGTTATGGTATGGAAAAGCTTGGTAAAAAAGAACCCTGCCTAATTTTAATGAATCATTCCTGCTTTATGGATTTAGCTATAGCAGAAAGGATTTTCTTTCCCCGCCCCCTAAATATTATCTGTACGAGCGACGGCTTTGTAGGAAAAAACTGGCTTATGCGGCAGCTGGGCTGCATCCCAACCAACAAATTTGTCTCCGACTTTGTAATGCTAAAGCAAATGAAATACGCAATTGAAGAACTCCACGATTCAATTCTTATGTACCCGGAAGCAAGTTATTCTTTTGACGGAACCGCAACACCCCTGCCAGAAACCTTAGCCAAGTGTCTGAAGCTGCTTAATGTACCAGTTATTATGGTCAGAACTTATGGTGCCTTTATGAGAAATCCTCTTTACAATAATCTCCAGATAAGAAAGGTTGATGTGAGCGCCGATGTAAAGTACCTTTTATCAGCCCAAGAAATTCAGGAAAAATCTCTGGAAGAAATAAATCAGCTGCTTCAAAAAGAATTTACTTTTGATAACTGGAAATGGCAGCAGGAAAATAATATTTCAATAAATGAAAGCTTTCGAGCTGACTGCCTGAACCGGGTGCTTTATAAATGC
>JAIKYB010000132.1 GCA_024683675.1 Treponema sp. | reverse complement strand
ATAATAGTCTCCATATTATTAGTACAAGCAGAAAGCATAATAAGACAGCATGCTGTGATTACAGCAAAAGCAAATCTTTTAAACATTCCGTGTACCTCCTGCAGAAGATAGTTTTTCCTCTACCATAAATAAAACAGAGTTTCTTACTTGATTAAATTTTTAAACGATTTGTTAATTTGACTTGATAAAATATAGAAATAAATAGAACTGTGAGCAGAGCTCTTAAGGGCACCGAACAATCTCCATTTCTTTCAATACCTTAGCCGACATATTTTGCCGAACTAGAGTATTTTTCCACCCTTAAAATCCCCTAGTAAGTAAAATATAACAAAAGCTTAAAAAAAGCAACAAAAAAATAAGTTTTCCCTTATTTTTGACCCTTTTCTAGAGCAAATCTCAAGCTCTAAATCCCTGAGCACAGATCACTCCGTTTAGATTATCGGAAGCAATTGGAAAAAAGTTTAGAATTATTTTGTGAAAAAAAATTTATTTTCAGTTAGAGGCTAAATGAATAAATAAGAGAAATCTGCCAGACAAAACGGTCAGAAGCACCTTCTACTCCAGTAAGATTGTAACTTCCAACAAGCTGTCCGCTCGAGTTTACAGAAGCTGAGTAATCTTTTCCGCTTGTAAATGGTATATATTGAAGATATCCGGAGAGGCCGGCTCTGTGGTGCTCCGAGATTTTATACATAAGCTCTGCACTAGCCTTATACATTAAGGAATCGTTCATAACATCAAGAAAACCAACATTTCTTGAAAGATGTAAATCCAAAGAAGAAAGATTCATTGTATAAGGACATAGCATAAAGCTTGTTCTAATTACAGTTCTTGGGATTGACTCTGACTGAATATCAAGTCCCAGAAGAAAGGCATTGTATTCCTGTTTGTAGGAAATTACATCTCCGGAAAGAGCCTTCTTTTCCCAATCACTAGATTTATAAGTATACCAGCCGTCTGAACCTGTCATGTAAAGAAATTCGTACTCAAAGCCAATAAAAGGGCTGATGCGGTTTTTAAAAGGAAGATTCAAATTTCCGCCAATTCTAGCTCCAAAAGAATAATAGCTTTCAAAACGATTATTTGAAATAGAATAATTAGTAAGCTCTGTAGGATCATCTTCCGGCCAGTCTAAAAAGTTTAACCAGTCGTAATCTTCCATATAGCCGCTGCTTTTATTAATTCCAACTCTAAAATTAAAATTAGCATAAAGATATTTGAACAGGAAAAAATCAGCATCCATAGAAATTACAGGAATATTTTCAACTTCCCAATCCAATCGGCTTTCTATATTATCTGTGTTAGTACATTCAGGGTGTACAACATATTCTTTTATCATCCCGTTCATAAGTCCAAAGGATGGGGTTAGATTCATTGAAAAGAATTTGAAGGATTTTTTATTTTTAGAAGCTTGCTCTTCATCAGAAGCATCTTTAAGTACTTCTGTTTTGTTAGATGATATATCTGAAATATAATCGCGGTTTTTTAAATCTTTAACCAACTCATTAACGTAATCAGAGATAAAATCATTATTATAGAACTCATAATACCCAAAATGTCCTGAAGTTCTAGTTGCAACAATTTCCATTGTTTCTATTTCAGAAATTGTGGAAGACATTTGATAAACATCTTCCTCGATTTTTATAAAAGAAAGATTTAAAGCCAAATCTGCACGAGCACCTTTATCGGAAGCGTATACTGCGGAATCGCTTGCGAGCCCTACAGAAGCATCAATCTGTGATTGTTTTTGAATTTCACGTAATTCCTTATCAGTGTCTGAGTCTCTTAAACTAATTTCAGGATAAGTCATAAAGTTCTGCAAAACATTCATATATGCAGAATTGATAGCTTTTTGAATTGTTAAATCATCATAATAGGTTTCATTTTTGTCTAAAATAACTTTTATTACCAGTTTGTTTTTTTCCTGGGCATTAAGAAATGTTGTTAATAAAACAAAGAAAAATGAGGATATAATAAATCTCTTAAGCATTATACCAACCTAAAAAAAGATATTTTAGAAATCACGAAGGAATTTTTATCGTTTTCTGAATTTTTAAGATTTCTTCAAGAGGTAAATCTACAGCCTGAGCAATTTGTTCTAGTGTCAATAAATTCATCTTCAGAAGATTTTTTGCACTAGCTATCTTAGAAGATATTTCACCTTCTCTATGTCCACGTTCTTCAGCTTCCTGAGACTTTACTCTCATATCGGTATCATAATCGTATTCACCTATGAACATATTAATTACCTCCGAAGCTTTGCGGGTAAGATAATCCGAAAGGATTCCTCTTGAAATTGATTCATGTATTGCAAGTTCATAACAGTTCTGAGTTTCTTCACTGGTAGGATTATCTTTCATTCTCGCACGATGAGAAAACACGATATCCATAAACTCACAATATTGCTTAAGAATATCACAATTTTTCAGAATCGGCAACTTTTCATCGCAAGGGCTAGCTATGTTTAGAAAGTTGACAATTAGTTCACACATAGGATAATCTTGTTTTTCAATAAAAGCTTCAGAAAGTTTCATAACGTTATTCTGTGGTGCCGTTCTTTGCCCATTGTAAAAAACATAAAACTCTGGGGTTGGAATCTTATATAAATCTTCCTTATATCGAGCTTCATGCGGAACAATTCCATAAAGCAAATGAACATAATACTCCAGAAATCTTAAAGGCATATTTGAATTTAGAGTGCTTTGATGTTCAATTAGAACAATAAGTTTTCCGTTAATAATCATACTTATATCATTATAAAATGTTTTATATATAGCTTGATTAATACGTTTTGGCTTTATGATAGTTTCTTCTAATTTTAACGAAGTTCCATGAATGGCATTGTAAAGGGATAAAAAGTTTCTTATACCATCCTTCTCATCATCACAGAATAAATCTGCAAATACGGTTGATTTAATTTCTCGATTTTCAATCATATATAACTCCAATTATTTAAGGTATCTATATATACTATTTCCCGGAGTTAATCATTTTTATCAATTTATTTGGATTTTTTTTTATATTTTTTTTATTTTTCTACCTCTTAGCATTCATCTTAATCTTCACCGAAAGTATGCGGCGCATGGCTACGTCTTCGGCGGTGAAAATGTTTTTGTCTTTTACAAAGACGGTGCCGGCAGATGGGAGGGCGCCCAGTTGTTCCAGGAGCCAGCCGCCAACGGTGTTCATTTCATCGGATTCAAGATGAAGGTCCAGCATTTCGTTCAGGTCGTCTATTTTCATTTCGCCCGGAACTATAAAGGTGTTTACGGAAACAAGTTTAATCTGATCTTCCGGGGCGGAATTATTCAGGGAATTTTCGTCTGTCATGCGGCCAAAAACAACGCGGGTAATATCTTCCATTGTGATAATACCGGAGGTTTGGCCCTGCTCGTTGAGGACAACTGCAAATTTATGTTCGTCCCGACGGAATTTGTTCAAAACTTCAAGCACAGAGAAGGTTCCAGGCACGTAAATCACGCTGGTCATCTTTCTTTTTGCGTAACCAGGGCCTAAATCTTCTTCTTCCGAATCAAAGAGGATTGTCTTGTAGTTCAAAATTCCTGTGATATTTTCACGGCTTCCGCTGTATACTGTAATTGTTGCAAATCCGGATTTCATAAATTCTGCAGTTACCGCCTGGTAATCTGCATCTTCGCTAATCATACTTACAAAATTTCTGTGCTTCATGATGTCGCTGGCAGAAAGGTTATTAAACTTAATGATTTTATTAAGCAGATAGCTTTCATCCTTTTCTATTGTTCCTTCATTTGAACCAAGGTCAATAAGAGTACGCAGCTCTTCTTCTGTAAGGATTGCTCCGGCAGGCTTCAGAATTTTTTCTACTATAAATACTACTCCCCTGCTGAGTTTTTCGAAAATCCAGACTATTGGGAAGAAGATTCTTTCCATGGCTAAAAGAGGAAGGGCTGTAAAGCATGAAACTTTTTCCGGATAAAGAGCCGCTGCAGTCTTTGGAATAATCTGGCCAAAAACAGTACAGAATAATGCCATTACAAGTGGGGCATAAGTTGCTCCCTTGCCCCCAAAAACTTCAATAGCAAAAGCAGTTGCAATTGCAGTTGCAAGAGAATTCAAAAGATTAGTTCCAATCAGCACGACTGTAAGAAGTCGATCCATATTTCCTTTTAGCTTTGCAACAGTTGGCGCATGGCGGCGTTTTTCCTGCAGCATATTGCGAACCTTCAGTCTTGGCAGCGAAAGATATGCAGTTTCTGAGGAGGTAAAAAAAGCAACTCCTGCAACAATGATAACTATGCAAAGACAAACAGAAAGGTTATAAATCATTATTGGTCCTCCCCTTCTTCTTCGCTTTGAGCTGCCGCAGAAATCCTCATGCGCTCTATTCTATGAGCCTGAATCTTTACAACGGTAAAGGTCCAGCCTTTAAATGTTACAGAATCATCTTTTTCGGGCATGCGGTCTATCTGTTCAGTAAACCAGCCGCCAATTGTTTCATTTACCGACGATTTTAATTCAATATGAAGGTCTTCTCGTAAATCTCGGATAAGAACAGAACCGTTTATTTCAAAATCCTCTTTATTTTCTACCGCATCAAAATCAAAAACCTTTCCGCGCAGGGTATTATCACCAGGTAAAGAAAAAATCTCGCGGGAAATATCCTTTTCGGTAAGGATTCCATCAGTTCCAGAATATTCATCAACTACAATAGCCAGAGACTGATTGCTTTCAAACAAAAGCTCCTGGGCGGAAGACATTTTCTTTGTACCCAAAATAAAAAGAGGAGGTCTCATTACATTCTGAATATCAAAATCCTTCTGATTATTTCTATAGGGCAGCATATCCTTAAGGTAAATTACCCCGACTATATCATCAATTGATTTTCTGTAAACCGGAAAACGGGTATAACCCAGGCGCTGAGAAAGCTCTATTACATCACGATAGCTTGCTTCATAGGAAACGGCCTTAATTTTGGTTCTGGGCACCATAATATCCTGGGCTTCAAGATCTCCAAACTTAAAAACCTGAGTCATCATGCGGTTTTCGTCTTCTTCTATTACTCCGCTTTCGGAACTCATATCAAAAAAGGTTTTAATTTCCTCTTCTGTATAGGATTGCTTTTTTGCATCTACCTTAATTCCAAAAATCCGCAGAATCAGATTAGCAATAAAGGTAATTACGCCAACAATCGGTCTCATAATAAAATATACTATGCTTAAAAATCCACTCAGGGCATAGGCAATTTTATCAGGACAGCGGGTTGAAATAGATTTTGGGGTGATTTCTCCAAAAATCAAAAGGAGGACTGTTGCCACCAGGGTTGCAATTCCGACTCCCTTTTGCCCGAACAAAGACAGCGCAATTGACGTAATAATAGAAGAAACTAGAATATTTACTATTTCATTTGAAACAAGAAGAGTGTTTATCAGTTTTTCCTTCTTGTCCATAAGGCGGCCGGCTTTTAGGGCCTTTTTATCCTTATTTTTTCTAAGGACTCTTAGTCTGAGCTTATTCATTCCCAAAAAAGAGGATTCGGAAATGGAAAAAAGCATGGAAAGTGTTATAAGAATGACGAGGACTATATATAAGGCCGGCGAGGGAGAATCATCCATATTAGTTTGAGCTCATTTCATTTATAGCACGCTGAATTGATGCGGCATCTGCAGAATCTGGTGCAGCCTGAACTGCATTCTGCAGGTATTGAATAACAAGGTCGTACTGGCTGTAATCTGACATAGCTAAAAGATAGCCAGCCATATACCAGGCCTGCTGCTTATATTCAGGAGTAAGATATTTTTGATTTGCTGCCTTTACATAACCTTCTACCGCCGCTTGAGGGTCTCCATTCAAAAAGGCTTTAGAAGACAAAGCATCTGTTTTTGCAAGCAGGTACTTACTTTTTGTTTCCGGAGAAGTAGAAAGCTTGATTGCCTTGTCGGCAAAATCTAGTAAAAAGGGCCTGTACACAGGATCTGTTCCATTATAAAGCTCATCTATTGCTTCAAGCTTTGACTGAGAAGAGCCTGCCAGGCATTTATCTGCGAGATTATTTATATTTTGAGACTTTTCTGAATATAAAGACACTTGCTTTGAAAAATCAGAAGGATTAAGGATTTCTTGTGTATATTCCACCTGAGAAATAAAACAGCCATGCTTTGAAAGAAGATAAAAGGATGGAGTTTGACTAACATTTAAAAGCTTTGCGTCCAGCATGTTTGTCTTTAGGATTGCTTCCTTTCTTTCGGCTTCTTTTACAGCTTTTTTATCTGAATAATCTGAAACGACAGTCTGGTCATAGGCTTTTTTTGAAAAATCCATGCAAACTACCGAATAATTATTATTAATTTGAGAAAAATCCTCTGCCTGAATTACGTTAATTATAAAGGCACTACTCTGCTGGTCATCAGCTTCCATAGTGGCAATTACAAGTATGTCTTTTCCTGTCTTTTTTGAAGAAGCTTTTGCAGCTTCAAGGGTTGGAAAACAGCCATAAGAATCTTTTACCGGCTGATTACAGCTGAGGAAAAATAAAAATGGAATTATTAGTAATAATAGTTTTTTCAAATTTGTTCCGTATAAAGGAGGATTATCGCGGCAGATAAGAATTTCTGCCGCGTTAGTAAATCCCCTGTTTTTTTATTTGAAATATGAAACTCCAGCAGCAAAGAGGTTTTCGCAGGTAGTTTCGTTTTCGTTTGTAAGAGGACTTCCTCCAACATTCTTGAACAAATCTAAGCTTGCACCGTTCATTGCCTGGCCTACTCCTCGTTCTGAATGTCCCATCTTTCCAAGAACGTGTCCGTCTGGAGAGGTGATTCCTTCAATTGCGAAGGCTGAACCATTTGGATTGTCTGGTTCTTTAATTGCAGGGCGGCCGAATTCATCTACATACTGAGTGAATACCTGTCCATTTTCAAAGAGGCGCTTAGCTGTAGCTTCGTCACAAACAAAGCGTCCTTCTCCGTGGCTTATTGCAATAAGGTGATTTCTCTGGTCAATTACACTAGGATGCAGAGCCCAAGGGCTTGCTGCAGATACAATGCGGGTGCGCACAATGCGTGAAATATGGCGGTTAATTCTGTTGTAGGTCAGAGTTGGCATATCAGGAGTCATATCGCGGATTTCTCCGTAAACTGCAAGTCCTGTTTTTACCAGAGCCTGGAAACCATTACAGATTCCAAGTACAAGACCATCACGCTTCTTCAAAAGGTTCATAACCTCATCGCTGATATTTCCTGCCTTGAGTACGTTTGCAATAAACTTTGCAGAACCATCAGGCTCATCACCAGAAGAAAATCCTCCGCTAAGGGCAAGAATCTGAGTATCACGAAGCTCGCGGGCAAGCTGTTCCAGAGATTCTTTAAGCTGGTCCTGTGTTCTATTCTGAAGTACCAGGATTTTTGTATCTGCACCGGCAAGGTTGAAGGCACGAGCCATATCAAATTCACAGTTAGTTCCAGGGAATACTGGCAGCAATACCTTAGGATGAGACTTAGCTTCAACAAAGGCAGGAGCCTTACGAATATCACTAAGTGATTTATGAACTGAAGTTGCCCATTCTGGAAGCTCAGGCTGAAGAGCAGCTCCGCTTACACGAGGGAATACATCTTTAAGCTTATCTTCCCAAGAGTTTACACAATCATCAAGAGAGATTTCTACTTCCGGATTTGTTACTCCGCCAAGGCTTGCATTCTGAACAAGGATACGTGGTTCATCAATTGTAATACCAAGAATTGAAAGAGTTCCCTTTGCAAAGGCAGCCTTTTCGAAATCTGAAGTATAGGCAGATGGAACTTCTACAATAATGTTTCCGTAAGTTGGAATGAAAAGATCTTTAAGTTCTTTTGAAGCTGCATCAAGCTTAAGTCCAACCATATTACCCATAGCCATTTTTGTAACTGCTTCTGCAATTCCTCCTGGTCCTACAGGATACATAGAAGAGATTCTTCCAGCCTTGTTAAAATCATAAAGAATATCGCTGTTTGCAAGGAAGGTATC
>JAIKYB010000100.1 GCA_024683675.1 Treponema sp. | reverse complement strand
TTCTGTATTAAGATTAAAGCTTGCTTCTCCATTTTCGTCACTAGTCTGACTGCCCAGAAATTCTTCAAAGGATTTTCCCTTGTAATATGGGTCTGTAAAACTGTAGTTTGCATAACGTCGCAGACTAGGGAAGCCTGGTGTTAGGGTCATTTGTGCCTTTATTTCATTTCCTGTCGCTGGAGTTCCAAAAAGATTTTTAAGATTAACGCTTCCTTCTACCTGACCCGGATTTATCCAGCCGGCATTTGGCAGAGGATTAAAGCTTGCCGCAATTTTAAGGGTGTCTGGAAGGAATTCTTCAACCTTTACCTGAGTGCTTGTAAGATAGTGAAGCTCTGTATCTCCATTTTCATATTGCATTTGTCTGTAAATCGTAGCTGAATAAAGACCTGTAGGAGAATAATCCTGAGTAGAAAAGTTAATTTCGGAAAAGCCCGAAGAATCAAGCTGGAATTGTTTTGAAAGAATTTCATTGCTTTTTGAATCATTAACTGTACATACAAAAGTTATGTTAGAAAGGTCTATATCCCAGTCTCCGGCCTTTACAATAAGTCCCAGATTTACAGAATCTCCAGGTCTGTACATGCCCCTATCAGAGAAAAGGTAGCCTGTAAGTTCGTTAGGGTTCTGCTTTCCATATAATCCGCCTACATCAAAGTTTGAATAATCAAGCCGGCGTCCATATTCTGAATAAGGCATAAAGGAAAGGTCGTTGTCAGTTTTTACGACATAAGCAATTGGCTTGTGTTCAGCACTATAATCATCAGTATTCAGATATGGAAGGATTGCGTGTCCCTTTTTATCTGTGTACATAGTTACAAGAGCATTTCCGTTTAAGCCAATTATACTTACTTTTGCATTATTTACAGGATTTCCTGTAGAAAGTGACTGAACAAAAACGTCTCTTTTTCCGTCTGCATTGCGTTTTACAATTAAACCTAAATCAGTTATAAGAATAAGTCTCTTATCATTCATTCCTCCGCCGGAAACCTTAAAGAGGAAAAGTCCGTTTGTAAGGTTTTTATTATAATTTGGCTTCAGGTCATCAGAAAAATCATAAGAAAAATATGAAAGCTCTTCCTGTGAAGCGTCATAAACTTTTCTCTTATACTGTTTTGATTCAGCAATGTTATTTTCATTAAAGTTATAGTTATTGAAAGAGAAGTTTTTCATGTTTCCGTTAGACATAGAAACCAGATGATTAATGTCCTTTGGCATAATTCTTGCAAGAGTATAGGTAACTTCATCGACTCCTCTAGAGTACATGGCAATTTTGTTACTGCCGGAAAGGGAAAGAATGGTTCCTTCAGAAAGAATTCCCAGTTCTCTTGGATATTCTTTTATTTTCAAAACTTCTGTACTTACTGAATCAAGCCTATAGCCTCCGTGGAAAACAAGTCCCTCTGAAATTTTTACATATATATACCTTTTGGGAGCTGCCTTAAACATAAAGGAATTTGAAGAAGCAAAAGGCGTTTCTGTTGGAATAGGGGTAAGGTCCAGTAAAGTTGACTGTGAAAGAACCAGTTCTGTTATTTGATCTGCATAATTACTCCACTGGTAATTTTTTACAGCTTCCCATCCCTGTTCAGCAGGCCGGTCAATAGGCAGCATATAAACCTTTATATGCTTTTGCAATTCTTCTATGGAAATATCTCCCTTGGTTTCTATAAAAAGCATCTGGTCATAGTTGTTATCATTATTTTTCACCAGATTATGGGAAATGCTTCTTACTTCTACATAGTCACTAAGCCCTGGAATTTCAACAGTTGCAGAATCCGTGCTTTTGGACTGGGCTGTCTCGTCTGCACTTTTAATTCCGCTTTTTAAGGAAACTGTAAGGTCAGAGGTTTTTGGAGGGATTGGAATGTTGTCACTGGTAATGTAGGCTTCCGTTGCCTTTTTATTGAAGGAAACCGAAAAGCCTATATCTGATTTTACTGTGTTTTTACTGCCTTTTAATTCAAGAGAAAGGCTGATGAACTTTTCTACTAATTCCTTTTGCATAGGATTTGTGGCAGATAAAGTGGCATATACTCTTTTTATATTTGGATTAAGA
>JAIKYB010000136.1 GCA_024683675.1 Treponema sp. | reverse complement strand
GAATTAGATTTAAAATTTTACTGCGTTACCGTAGGAAACATATTTGTCTCTAAAACAAGATTGTATAACAGATTTCTTAGACAGATATTTCCTTATAAGTGCGTTATAAAACTCCTGAAAAGTAACTATATCATAGTCATCAATAAGTTTTATTATATCACTAGATGAAATTTTTACACTATTCTTTATATAATTAAACAGTAATACATTTCTATAGGAACTTCCATATCTTTTGGAAATGGGAGGCTCAACAGCACATGGCCCATTTTTTAATCCTTCGTAGTTATACCATTCCGCAAGATTTTCAGTAAAACAAACATACTGCATATCAACACCCTTATACCACACCATATTGCAAAAAACCAAGATGAAATTTGCCGAAATATACCAAGGTATACGTCATAAATACCGGGGTATATGATATAATGTTGAAACAACTTTTGGGTGGTACAAAAATGAAAACAGACTTGGCTTTTTTGGATGATGAAATGCAGGAAAGTCCTGCAACAGCGCACCTGTGTTTATATATGGCAGAAAAAAGAGGTTTTCAGGAATACTGCGCACATATGCCAGACGATGACAATACCCTTTTAACCAGGCTTGATTTTATTTCTACTTTTGACGGTGGCGACCAGCAGATTCTTGACGCTCATAAATACCATTGTAAAAAGCCTTGCTTACCTTATTCTTGCGGGAAAGAAATTTTCCCTGCGCCTTTTTCATCTCAAAATATTTTTCGTGAATCATAAATCCTCCACAGTTCTAAGACTGTAAAGTCAGCATATCAAAATTTACTTAAATTTCAAGAGATTTTTAGGTAATTTTAATTAAAAGTTTTTTACTTAAAACAGCACTTATCAATATGAATTATAGCTATGCATGGTAATAATACAGTTCCATCAAAATCTCCCACCGTATATACAGAGTAATCTGTACGACTAAATTTCGCGTGCACGTTGTTTATTTCATCTATAATTATCAATTCCTGTTCTGGAATACACATCATATCTTCTAAACAAGAAACGCTTCTTGAAGAATCAAGTATTTTCATTTTTGTAGCACACACAGAAAAACTCTCCCCATCAATAGAAAAATCCGCGACCTTTACAGGTAAATCATTATTCTTATAATAAGGCTCAAAAATTCCTGTTTTTTGAGGAATAAAAAATTCATGAAAAATATATCTTTTAGGGAGATTCTTAATTTCAACATATCTTAGCTCACTTACAGAATAAGCAATATCAGAAAAAATAGGAATTAAAGAAAAATGAGTTTCTTTAATAACGGCCTCTCCCTCTGATTTATGAACATAATTATCTTTTTCATTTTTTGGTGGATTATACCAGAATTTTATTAATGGTTGTTGCATAGCCTGCCTAGGCAAATGTACAGAACCAACCCATTTCCCACGAAACGGATAACCACCCCCTGGAAATACTTCAGGGAACAACTTACTGCTTATCATCAAAATATATCCCTATCAAAATTCCTATATCAAATGCAACTCCCGGATTTTCTGATTCTTCACAAAACATTACCATTGAACGAGCATAAGGATAAACAGAAAGCCAACCAACAGTATAATTCAAGCCAAGTTCCAAGGCTGACTTCCATTTCCAGAAAGGTTCTCCATTTACTCGGATTACAGGAAATTCATAAATAGGATAAAGAAAAACAGACAGCCCCGTCAATGGCTGAAGTTTCCAAGTAACATTTCCAGAAAGACTTTCCCAATAATTAAAGAATAAGCCTATACCGCCAGTAACCCCTAACTGAAATGAAAGACCATTTATATTATCTGCATTTTGAAAATACAGATTTGTACCTCCAGACCAAGCAAAAGTTATATCTGTACGCCAGGTATGTATATCTCCAAAAATCTGGCTATTATAGTTGAACGCATCACTAACACTATCAAATCTATGGGAATCTTCTGTCATATTCAATAACGAATTATTTCCACATACAAGTCCTGTTAGAGAAGGTGTTGAAAACATAACTTCAAAATCCATTGAGAAAGCTACAGATTTCACTATAATAAAGATAACAAGAAAAATTCCAGATTTTTTTTTCGAAAAAGACATATATATCAACCTCAGACTATTAGAATTAATAAAAACCTGACTTGTTGGTATTTAATAATAAATAATCAGTCAGGTTTTATAAATTATATTTGAATTAGAGTTAAAGGTATACCATTTATTGTATACTTAATTCCAGCAGGCAATACAGAAAGAACTTTTGTAACAAACATGTTAGCTTTTCCTACAACGGTAGATACAACAGCTTTTCCAAAAGGAGTAACATAACATCCAATAGCTGTCGCTGCTGTGATTCCAACAATACTTATATATCTCCATCCCAAACCATTATTTAATATATTGATTGCCTCTATCTCTTTTTTACCAACAACAGATTTTACTAAGTCTATTAAATCAGAGCAGGAAGTCCATTTTACAATTTGAACTGCCATAGATGCAGTTCCCGCAGTAGCAGCGACAATTCCTCCAATACGAACCCAGAAACCTCCGTAAGATGCGGCAATACAACCAGCAACTGTTGTCGCACAAAAACCCGTATACCAAGCAATTGTATCCCAGTTCATATTTGCAGCATAAGCACCTCGTGCATTTGCACCGTGTTCAGAGAAATATGAATTTCGTATATCTTTTGGAGAAAAGCCAATAGTCGCCCTTGCTGCATCATTATTAAGGGCTTCTTCGGGGAACAGGTCATTGACTTTAGCAAGGTATTCATCTGCCATATCAGGTGATAAAACAGCAAAAGCGGCGGCCATGTCATCAACTGTAGACTCTGAAAACAATACTTCGATGCAATTTAATTTTGCAGCACCATTTTCTGACTCTTCAATTTCAGCAAGGACTGTATCTGTTTCATTTATAAAACGTAAAATCTGTTTATTTTCTTCCGTTAATTCTTCCATAGCACTTCTGGAATTAATATTGTTAAGTATTTCATCAAAAAGACCATTATCTTTCATAATTGAAACATTTAATGCAACATCAGAAGTATAACTCTTCTCTACGATTGGAACAGAAGCGTCGATATCTTCATCTATCAAATCACTATTGCAGCCAGCAAACGCCACAAGCGCAACCACTGCAACTCCAAGAAACTTTAATTTTTTCATTTTTATACAAATGCGTTCGATGCACATCAACACCCTTATACCACACCACATTGCAAAAAAAAAAGATGAAATTTGCCGAAATATACCAAGGTGTACGTCAAAAATACCAGGGTATATGATATAATGTAGAAAACAACTTTTGGGTGGTACAAAAATGAAAACAGACTTGGCTTTTTGGAATGATGAAGTGCAGGAAAGTCCTGCAAAAAAAATGGACTGGAACTATTTTGTAAACGAAGTTTCCAGAGTATTCGCACTTTCAAAAAAAGAACAGAAGGAATTTAAAAATTCTGTGACGGCAAAAATAATAGCCACAATTCCGTTTGCAGCAAACTGTAATATGCCGGAACGCACTGCAACAGCGCACCTGTGTTTATATATGGCAGAAAAAAGAGGTTTTCAGGAATACTGCGCACATCTGCCAGACGATGACAATACCCTTTTAACTAGGCTTGATTTTATTTCTACTTTTGACGGTGGCGACCAGCAGATTCTTGAACACGGAATGTATATTCTTGCCCTTATAATGCTTGAAGGCTACAAGTGCTCCGCCACAAAAGACACATTCAAAAACATTTATAACCCCATAGCAAGTGGTGCATGGAATTATGAACAAAAGAAAAACGAAATCCTAAATATTCTTAAAAAAACAAAAAATGAAGAACTTGATGACCTCGCAGAAGAAGTATTTGCAAGCAGCCTGGGTTGGTAGAATGCATAACACAAAACTCTCAAAACGATATAAAACAATATACAGAATGATCGGTTGTGGAGGCCTGGTACTTTTAATGTCTTCGCTAATTATGGATATTACTATTATATTAAATGGAGGCACTAAAGATTTCACACAAGAACGGATTTTTTTTCTTAAATTAAGATTCTTGATAAATATTATTTCGGTGTTTGCTTTTACCCTAATAGTTATAAAACCAGAGCGCTGCGAATTGTTTGCCCTTATCAGCTTGATATATACATTTAGTATTCTTATATCAGATAATGGAAATTTGATTCCTGTATTTATGGCGATTCTTGCAGTGACCGTGCTTGTAACAAGAGGATTTTTTACAAAGAAAAAAGAATTAAAAATCATAGTCCTTTCAGTTTTATATATTGCCGCCTTATGTTCAGAAATCCGCTTTGGAAAAGTAGATTTTATACGCTCAGTGTTAAACAATATTGCGGCATTCTTTATTTCTGCAATCAGTTTTATTTTTATTCAAAAATATATTGCTAACATTTCAGCCCGCTTTGAACCGCGCATTCTGGATTTAACAAAATATGATGAACTGGACGAGCAGGACAAAGAAATAATAAAACTGTTAAAAGAGGGGCAAAAATACGACTGGATTGCAGGAAATCAAAAAATGGCAACGTCAACACTAAAAAAGCATGTAAGACGAATTTTTGAGATTCTTGATGTAGCTGATTTAGTTGAATTTCATGCAGAATTCGGAGGACGAGAAGTAATTTACACAAAAGAAGAACTTCTGGAATGGAAAAAACACTTTCTGGAAGAAAATCATCCGGCATAAGGGCCGTTTTCCCCTTCCACCTAGTTTTCCTTACTTTCTTCTTACTTCAAACTGCTTCTCAATATTCTGAGGCCGTGCTTCATCCCGGTTTTTGTACTTCCGGTACAATTCTTCCTGAGCATTATAATCAGAATCCTTTTTACCCTTTTCTACAGGAAGCCAGCCCCCGTTCTGCTGCAGCTCCATAGCACTTACATTATCCATAAAGTAAGAGTCCAGGATTGATTTTACGTCCCTGAAGGCATCCCTGTCCAAAATAGGGAACATCAATTCAATGCGGCGGTCCAGATTACGGCTCATCCAGTCGGCACTAGAACAATAAAGCTCCGGAGTACCCCCATTCTGGAAATAGAAAATACGGGAATGTTCCAGGTAACGGTCGACAATGGAAAGTACGCGGATGTTTTCACTCAGCCCCGGAAGTCCTGGTACCAGCATACATATTCCTCGTATATTCAAAAGAACCTTTACACCGGCCTGACTGGCCTTATACAAAGCATCAATAACCTCTTCGTGGGTTAGACTATTCATCTTTGCAATAATCAGGCCGGGCTGCTCTGGAGAACTGCGATCAATTTCCCTCTGTATCATAGAAAGCAGTCTTGATTTTAAGGTAACCGGTGCCATTCCCAGACAGTCCATTTTCTGCAAAGTAGAATAGCCTGAAACCAAATTAAAGAACAAGGTTGCATCATTTGCAATTCTAGGATTTGCAGTAAAAAGAGAAATATCTGAATAAAGCTTTGCGGTCTTTGTATTGTAATTACCGGTTGCAAGATGAACATAACGGCGGATTGAATCACTTTCCCGGCGGATTACCATAAGAATCTTTGCATGAACCTTAAGATTAACCAGGCCGTAAATAACTGTTACTCCGGCTTTTTCAAGCTCGTTTGCCCAGGCAATGTTACGCTCTTCGTCAAAGCGGGCTTTCAGTTCAACCAGAACAACAACCTGCTTGCCGTTATGGGCAGCTCTCTCCAGGGCATCAATAATAGGAGAATTGCGGCCTGTGCGGTAGAGAGTCATTTTTATTGCAAGAACATTTTCATCATCTGCAGCATCAGTAATAAATTTCACAACCGGGTCATAGCTTTCGTAAGGGACATGTAAAATCTTGTCCTTGAATTTTAATGTATCCCAATATGGCTGGTCTTCAGGTAAATCAGCAGGATAAAAATGTTCCCATTTATCAAAAGAAAGTGAAGCACCAACTTCAGTATCCCTCAGCTCCATTAAAGCTCCGGGATTTATAATTCTGTCTACAGGGTAAATATCATCAGAAGAAAGCTCCAGTTTTTCCATAAGGAAATTGCGGATTTTCTCGCTGGTAGAATTACAGGTCATCTGTACAGGGAAGGAGGATTGTCTCTGCACCAGAACGTCTTCCATAGCATTAATAAAGTTTCCGGAATCCTCATCTACTGCAAAGTCTGCGTCTCGGGTAACCTTAAAAAGCAAAGACTCTTCTACCTCAAAGCCCGGGAAAAGAGTAGTACCGCAAAGGGTAATAATGTCCTGAAGCAAGGCAAAAGGCCGTCCGGAAGAAGAAGCCAGCCCACGTTCTGTTGGCAGCCAGTAAACATTGGAAATACCGCCAGGAATTTCTACAAAGGCAATTCTAGGCAGGTCATCAGACCCCTTTAATTCTTCTGAGCTGTAACGGATACCAGCAATCGGCTTAAGCAAAAAGGCAACATAAGAAGAAAGGTTCTTAATATTTGGAAAAGTCTCTGTATCTGTGCGCAGAGGAGTCAGCAAAGGATATATATCAGAAGAAAAGAGAGAATGAAGATATTCTGACTGCTGATGAGTGTAGGCTTCTGGGGTAACATAAAGGAGTCCTTTTTCTGCAAGGGCTGGCAGAATATCAGACATAAGACATTCCTGCTGGGAGCGGATTATCTGATGAGCTCGGGCAGAAATTGAAGTCAAAACCATTTGTGGAGTCAATCCAGAAATATCAGCTAAATCCGGATTATCAAAAAACTGACGCTTTAGAGAAGCAACTCTAACCTGAAAGAATTCATCAAAATTTGAAGTAACAATAGAAAGAAACTGCAGCCGTTCCATAAGGGGAATTTCTTTTTTTAATCCCTGACTAAGAACACGTGCGTTAAATTCAAGCCATGAAAGCTCTCTGTTAAAATATCTATTTTCCATAATTACCTCTTTTATAAACTAAAGGAGCGGATTTACTCCCCTACAAAAGGATTACCTTATATCCAAAAACCGACTCAAACATTCCAGATTTTTCTGACAATGCTATTTTTTCAAGAATAGTATTTTTTGAATTTTTAGTATGAATAATCAGATTATTCTGCTCAAATTTTATTGAAATATCACTAAACTTCTGGATGTGTCCACGGTCTAGAGCATCTGCAATACGCAAAATTGCAGTAAGTTTAAGGATGGTCATTCTGTCCTGACGAGGCAGCATAGTAAAGCTTTCTTCATCCTGAGGAACAGAAGTTCCCTTATGATACTTTGCAATCTCCGAAACAATGGTTATATCTTTGCGGGTAAGTCCAAATATTTCTGAATGCTTTATGATATAAGAGCTGTGCAGATTATGATTTTCATAACGAATAAAGGTTCCTATATCATGTAAGATAGCAGCAGTTTCAAGAAGAGTTCTGGCATGTTCATCCAGGGCAATCTGATCCTTCAAAACTTCATAAAGCTTTGCGCAAATCATCATTACACACTCTGCATGTTTTTCATCTCCATGATACTTGCGTAAAAGGTTTCTTGCAGACGCTGTAATCTGAGTCACAAATTCCTGTCTTAATTCTTCGTTTTCACCAGAATTCTTAATCAAAAGAAGTCCGTTTCGGATATTTGTTTCAGGAACCAGCATTCTTTCGGCTTTAGTAAAAAGCAAAAAGCGCATATAAATTAAAAGACTTACCTGAAGAGTTTCTGCTTCATTGTAAGGAATCTTAAAGCGGGCTACACACTCATCAACAGAATAACTCTGAACTTCCCTCACAAAGGCTTCAAAATCAGCTTTATTTATTTCCCAGAGAAAGGTTGAAATAGGATGGCCCACATGAATTGCCGCAAGGGTTACATCAGAACCTACCGCAATAAACTGTTTTACATCTTCAAGCTTAAGTTCATTTTCCAGAGAGCCCTTTGTATTATAAATAGATTCCTTTACATAACGCTGGATATCATCATAAGAGCTGGTTCTCTGCTTAATCTGCTGCTCAATTCGAACGGTACCAAGTCGAAGACTATGAACACCGGCCATTTTACCGTCTGACATCATCATAATTTCAGTTGTACTTCCGCCTACAACCAGAATTACAGTATCTTCCATCAGGTGAACTGCCTGGTCCTTTATACAATCAGTTACTGCCAGATAAACAAGTTTATTTTCTTCAATGCCGTCTATTATATGAACATGAAGTCCTGTCTGAACAAGTATTCGGTCAATAATAGGATCACTGTTCTTTGCATCACGGAAGGCACTAAGAGCAATACAGTTTGTCTGAGAAGGAGTAATTCCCCAGGAGGCAAGCTGCTCTACATAGCGCTTTAAAATCTGAATAAGCTGATTTTGTGTTTCCTGACTGATTGCACCGTTTGTAAAAACGTCTTTTCCTAAAGAGAGTGGTAATGTGGAACGGTCAATAATATTCTGGGTTCCGCCTGGCGTGAATTCGGCTACAAGCAACCGAACCCCCGTAGAACCTATTTCGATAACTGATTCTGGGGCTGCCATAAAACTCCTGACTTATAGTTTGTCGATAAGCATTGAACACTTTCCACTTGGAATTGGAAGTGTCTTTTTCTTCTGGTCAAGGATATTGATTGTAAAGTAGTATAACTTTTCACTTTCCATCTGGATTTCCCAACCACGAGAACTCTTGTTAGAAAGAATTGTGATGAGATTTCGCTTAAGAGAAAGCTTTTCAATTCCCATTATTTCAAGATTTGGAATTATCCAGTCTACTGTTTTACGAGGCAAGCTGATGGCAAGACCAATTACATTTTCAATCATAAGTGCAATTGTAGAAAGTCCTGCTGTTATTATATAGCGAGAGCGGGCGTAATCCTTTTTATTGCGTTTAGCCTTACCTTCTTTATTTGGCATATAAGCTTCAAACAAATCACCAGGCTCTTTGTTTTCATTTGGCATAAGACCTTCAAGTACAAAGTAGAGGTGACGGATAGCACATTCGCGGGCAAATTCATACTGTCCGTATTTTTCAAGTCCCTTGATTACCATAAAATTATAGGCAGGCATAACGCTTCCACAGAAACCATTTCCTTCTTCACTAAAGTTAGGATCATCAGCAGAAAGAGTTGGGAATGGATGCTCTGTACCAAAGGTTTCCGGATTATTCAAGTGGGCAACAAGCAAATCTGCCTTGTCTGCATTTGGGATTTCAGCAAGCATTGTCCAGTAAGCTGCAATTGTTTTTACAGGCAAACGGTTCTCGTTTTCATCCAAATCGTAGTAGAAGCCAGTTTCATTATCCCACATCAAAGAATTAATCTTTGTTTTAATTGCAAAATAAAGCTTGCGGTACTGGAAGCTGATTTCCTTATCATTAAGAATATCTCCGAGTGCCGACATATAAGAAGCATTAATTGCCATGCAGGCATTAAAATCAATAGGATAGCAAACATTTTCACGAGGAGAATTTGTCATGCCTGTCGCAGAAACCGGCACAGAATAAAGACCATTTTCCTTTTTGAAGTTTGCATTAAGCCAATCCATATATTTCTGCAGATAAGGCATTACATCCTTAATTCTTTTTTTATTAGCAGATTTATGGAAAAGGTTATATTCAGCTGAAGCAAAAAGAGGAAGCCCAACCCCTTCCGGATTTTTCTTATCCAAAATTGGCTGATTTGTTTTTACATCATATTTATTACGAATTGCACCGTTTTCTTCCTGCATCTTGTAAAAATAGTCAATGTTTTTGCAGGAATCGAAATTTCTATTGGAATAAACTAAGAAAAATGATGAGAGGATTGATTCAAACTGATTTATAGTTAACTGGTCATTTTCCGGGTAAATAAATAACCCGTTAGTGTCCTGCTCGCCGGATTCAGGATTAATCCAGAAAGAAGAAACCCAAGACCATGTTTTATTATAAATATCTACAAAATCCTGATCATAAAAATGGATTTTTGGAAAATCATGTTTATTCACAAAAGCTCCTACAAAGCATACACTTTTTCTAAAACGGTATCTCACATTATATCACACTTTTCCGAAAAAAGTTGAAAATTCATAAAAATAAAGCATTTTTTTTTAATTTTTGGCCCTTTGAAAGTTGACAAGCATAATTTTTTTTCACTTTTTTTCTGAAAAATTGGTAAAAATGACTTTTCGCGGGAAATAGTATATATAGAGGTATTTTTATGCAGATATTTTCATTTTCTCCTTTCGGATATGAAGGAGCTTTGGTAACTGTAGAAGTTGATTTAAGAAGAGGCATTCCCGCCATAGATATGGTTGGTTTAGCAGACAGCGCAGTAAAAGAATCCCGAGACAGGATGCAGGCAGCCATCAGAAATGCAGGCTTTTCCTTTCCGCCAGAAAGAGTTCTAATAAGTCTTTCACCGGCTGACTTAAAAAAAGAAGGTGCGGGCTTTGATTTACCGGTTGCTCTGAGTGTATTAAAGGCTCAGGCAGAAAGCAGCGGCTGTACCTTTGCAGATGAAGATATATTAGTAATGGGAGAACTGGAGCTTTCCGGGAAAATCAGAGCTGTAAAAGGAGTTAATGCGGCAGTTTCCACAGCCATTGCCGGAGGAATCACAAAATGCATAGTCCCCGAACAAAATGCAGATGAAGCAAGAGAGGTTGCTGGTGTAATGGTCTATGGTGCAGATTGTCTGGAAAATGCCTTCCGAGCCTTACAGGATTCCTCCTTCTTTCAGGCTAAAGATAAGCATGGAGAAAAAGACTCTCAGATTTCAGAAACTTGCACCATAATTGAAGGAGTTGAGTTTCAGAAGGTAGAGCCCGGTTATGAATATGCGGAAATTAAGGGACAGGGAGAACTGGTTCGGGCCCTTCAAATTGCGGCGGCAGGAGGCCACAATTTTATAGCAGTAGGCGCTCCTGGCTGCGGAAAAACCATGGCTCTCCAGAAGTTTCCAGCACTGCTGCCATTTTTAACTTTAGATGAAGCTCATTCTGTTACAAGAATCTGGTCTCTGGCGGGCCTTATAAAACCTTCACAGCCTCTTATCAGGATAGCCCCCTTCAGAATGCCCCATCAAACTGCGTCGATAGAAGGCATTTGCGGAGGTGGTCCCAGCTGCCGCCCCGGAGAAATCTCACTTGCTCATAATGGAGTGCTTTTTCTGGACGAAGCGGCCGAATTTAGAAGCTCGGTTTTACAGATGCTTAGGGTTCCAATAGAAAACAAAAGTATAACACTAAGCAGAGCTGGCCGAACGACCACCTATCCGGCAAACTTTCAGCTGCTTATGGCTGTGAATCCCTGTCCCTGCGGAAACTATGGCTCTTCTACAAAAATCTGCCTTTGCAGCGGTAAATCTATAGAGCAATACTGGAAAAAATTTTCAGCTCCTCTTTTAGATCGGGTAGATTTGCGGGTATTTGTCGATAATCCGGATGCTGAAAAAAATGAGGATAAAGGGAAAAGCTACACCACGGAAGAGCTTAGAAAGGGAATTGCAAAAGCAATAAAGCTTCAGAGAAAAAGGCAGGGGATAAAAAATGCAAGACTGACTCCACAGCAGATTGTTGAATTCTGCGAAATTGATTCTGAAGGCAAGCTTCTGCTGGAAAAAGCCGCGGACCGCTTCAACTTTTCTCCAAGAGCAATTTCGTCCTGTCTTAAAACAGCGCGGACAATTGCAGACCTGGAAGAAAGCCCCCGCATTCTGAGCCCCCACCTGCAGGAAGCCATTTCCTACCGCAAACTCTGCAGCAACACCACCCCAGAACTATAAGCGAGGAGCGAGTGTGAACGAGCGACCGAGTTCAAGTCGGATAGGCGCATGCCGTTAAAACAAAAAACTTCCTTGGATAAAGGAAGTTTTAAAGTACCGGAGAAGAGACTTGAACTTGCCGAAGATCGAAGAACCGTTAAAAAAAAAATGCGCCAGCATTTTTTTAGGTTCATCGCTCGTCCGGCTGGGAGCGAGTGTGAACGAGCGACCGAGTTCAAGTCTGGATAGGCGCATGCTATAAAAAAAAACACTTCCCGATTAAGGAAGTGTTAGTTACCGGAGAAGAGACTTGAACTAGCCGACTATCGAAGAACCGTTAAAAAAAAATGCGCCAGCATTTTTTTAGGTTCATCGCTCGTCCGGCTGGGAGCGAGTGTGAACGAGCGAGGAGTTCAAGTCGGATAGGCGCATGCCGTTAAAACAAAAAACTTCCTTGGATAAAGGAAGTTTTAAAGTACCGGAGAAGAGACTTGAACTTGCCGAAGATCGAAGAACCGTTAAGAAAAAATGCGCCAGCATTTTTTCAGGTTCATCGCTCGTCCGGCTGGGAGCGAGCAGCAGCGAGCGACAGAGTTCAAGTCGGATAGGTGACATTCAGTTAAAAAAAACACTTCCCGTCTAAGGAAGTGCTAATATACCGGAGAAGAGACTTGAACTCTTACACGATTGCTCGCAACAGATTTTGAGTCTGTCGTGTCTACCATTCCACCACTCCGGCGTGATTTTCTGAATTTACCAGAAAATTAATTTTTTTTCAAGAGTAGCAAGGAGAAATATACCGCTTTGTGTTATAATAAATATATGAAAATTTTACCGGAAAGCTTTATAAACGAAAAACCTGAAAAGGTACTAAAACAAGTATTCGGCTATGATTCCTTCCGACCACTTCAAAAAGAAATAATTACAAGTATATTACAAGGAAAAGATGCCCTTGGCGTAATGCCGACCGGAGGCGGAAAATCAATCTGCTATCAGCTTCCCGCTTTAATTTTCCCAGGCATAACAGTTGTCGTTTCTCCTTTAATCTCCCTCATGCATGACCAGGTTGCCTCCCTTGAAGCAACAGGCATCCATTCAGTTTTCCTCAACAGCAGCCTGGAATGGGAAGAATACCTGACAGCAGTCGAAGAAATAAAAAAAGGAGAAGTCAAAATCCTTTATGTTTCCCCAGAAGGACTTTCCACAGGAAAAATCAGAGACCTGCTTTCATCAGAAGCAGTTAAAATCAGCTGTATTACCATTGATGAAGCTCATTGTATTTCAGAATGGGGCCACGACTTCCGTCCGGACTACCTTGAAATCAGCTCAATAAGAAATCTTTTCCCAAATGCCGTAATGCTGGCTCTTACAGCAACTGCAACAGAACAGGTTCGTCAGGATATAATCAAAAATCTCCGATTAAAAGATCCTGCTGTATTCATTTCAAGTTTTGACCGGGAAAATATTTTCCTGGAGGTTCAGCCAAAAAGAAGCGGACTTGAACAGGTAATTGCCTGTATAAAAAAACATATCGGAGACAGCGGAATTATTTACTGTAATTCCCGCAAACAAACCGATGACCTTACCTCAAAATTGGACAAGCTGGGCTATTCAGTTCTAAATTACCACGCAGGCCTGCCTGATTCAGTTCGTGCAGCAAATCAGGATAAGTTTATAAAAGACCAGGTCCAGATTATAGTTGCAACCGTTGCTTTTGGAATGGGAATTGACAAACCAAACGTTCGCTTTGTAATAAATTATGACCTGCCAAAATCATTAGCAGAATACTATCAGGAAATTGGACGTGCTGGCAGAGACGGCCTTCCTTCAGATGCCCTCCTGCTTTACAGCCCCGCAGATATACATAAAATCCGCTATTTTTTTCAGGAAGCTGCAGATCCGCAAAAATCAGAAATACTACTTCAAGGAATGATTCAATATGCCAGCTCCCACATTTGCCGTAGAAAACAACTGCTTGCCTACTTTGGAGAAAAGTATACAGCCCCTGATGACTCAGAAGCCACAAAAGAAGCCTGCTGTGATATATGCAGAAACGGAACTCTCCCTCTTAAAGATGTAACCATACCAGCTCAAAAGCTTATGTCCTGCATAATAAGAACCAGGCAGCGTTTTGGAGCCACTTATGTAATTGACGTTCTTACCGGGGCCCGTAATAAAAGAATTATAGAAAACGGACATGACCAGCTTTCTACCTGGAATATAGGAGATGAATTTTCAAAGGATGGATGGTTTGAGCTTCTGGATCTTTTAATAGCCGAACAATTAGTTGTTAAAACCGGTGATTATAATATTCTTGAAATTACACCAAGTGGCAAGGCCTTTCTGACAAACCGCAGTCAATTACAACTCCCTATGTCCGAATTTGGAAGTATGAAATTCGCAAAAAAGACCTCTCAGCGTAAAATTACAAGTCTTAAGCCCGCTGCTGATGACGAGTACGCTGAAAAGATTATCGAAAGCTTAAAGAAATGGCGAAAACGCAAGGCTGATGATATGAATGTACCACCTTACGTAATTTTCGGGGACAAAACTATCTTAGACATTGCCGCAAAAAAGCCTGCCAACAAGGGAGAATTGCTAAATGTTTATGGAATAGGAAGTGCAAAAGCCGAAGAATTTGGACGGGCCCTTCTGGAAATTGTCGCAGAAGTCTGCCAGGCCTAAAAGCCATTGAAGATTCCAAAATCCAGATATTTAGCAGGAATTGTTTCACTCTTGCAATTAGCAATAGCTCTGTCCAAACACTGATGCAGCTCCCTTATATTTCCAGGCCAATGATAGCCCTCTAGCTTTTGAAAGGCTGCTTCACTTAAGACCCTTTCTTTTTTCACTACATAATTGCCGGCTATTATTCTAAGATCCTCTTTTCTTTCCCTAAGAGGAGGAATCTCAATAACACTATCAGATATTCTAAAAAACAAATCCATACGGAAGCTTCCATTCTGCAGCATCTCTCCTATTGAAGCATTGGTTGCAAAAATACTTCTAACATCAACTTTTTCAATATTGGTGCCACCCATTTTAAAGAAAGTTCCCGTATCCATAAAAGTAAGCAGCATAGCCTGTAAAAGAGGAGATGCAACACCTATTTCATCCAAAAACATAGTTCCACCATCAGCTATTTTATACAAGCCTTCACTTTTTACAGCATCTGTGTAAGCACCTTTTTCTGTTCCAAACAAAATACTGCAAGTCAGATTATCTGGAAGAGTAGCCACATTAATTGACCTGAAGAGTTTTTCTTTTCGCTTAGACAGCTGATGAATAACATTTGCCGCAGTAGATTTTCCGGTTCCAGTTTCACCCAAGAGCAAAACACTACCGTCGAGCATGACAGCTTTTTCTATTTTTGCGCGAAGCTCACGAGTAGCCGGAGAAGTACCTTCAAAAAATCCAAGTAAAGAATCAGAACGAGGTTTTGTATCTGTACATACAGAAACTGAAGTTTTACTAAGATTCTCAAGCATATTTGTTACCCTCAAGGCAAAAAGAGCCTGCTCAATAGGAAAGGTAACCAGATTGGGACAAAAGCCTTCACAATATTCACTTAAATCCTCATTTGAATCCGAGGGAACAAGAATCATCATGGATTTTTGATTTGCATGTATTTTTTCAAGGATTTGGGTAGATGCATTCAAAACCAGACTGGCGTCCAGAAGCAGGAAATGAGGCCTGCTGAAAACATCATTTGAAAGGTTCTGCATAGTCAGAAAATCAACTTTTCCAGAAAATGCTTTTCGACAGAAGGATACGACATCATTTCTAGATGATATCAAAACGATTTGCAAAAGAGAGTTATTCGACAATAATGCCTCCAAAAAGAGCAATGACTACTTCTTTTTGAATAACCTATACCAGACCAAACAAAGGATGTACCAGATATAAGGAATAATCAAAAAGAGCTTAAATGGATTATGAATTATTTCAAACCACATTTCGTGACCTTTGTCGAAGGTTTTTTCGCTTACGCGTTTTACTCTCTCTGAAAAAATTCCGAAGGCATCTTTATAATAAAGGAAAATACTTGAAGAAAAACGATTTCTTCTTCTGTAAGCCCAGCAATTTTTTTCTTTTATACCATCACTCAAAAGTACAAGAGAAGGCTGAGCCTTAAAAATTGCTTCTACAATATCGTTTTCAACACTTTTAGGATAATAACCAACGTATCTTCCAATAATTCTAAGATTTCTAAATGTATCGCGAATATTATGCTCTGTTTTTGTCAAAGTCTTTTTTGTTGACCCAAAAAGATAAAGAGACTTGTAATGAGAATCCAAAATTCCAAGAATCTGAATAACGGCATTAAAAGGATTATAGCGAACAGGTATATCCAGCTTTAAAAACCTGGCTCCCTTAAGGATACTCTTGGAAACAGGAATAATTAAATCAGCATTCTTAATTGCTTCTGAATAGTCTCCCTTATGACGGGCACGAAGCAGATTCCAAATAGATAAGAAGATTATTTGTTTTGTTCCAGGCTTTGCGAGCAGCTCCAAAATTTCATTTTCAAGATTTTCTGGTGAACAAATATCTACTGGTACACCAAGTAAAGAAATTCGATTGATTGACATACAAAACCCTTAATCTTTATAAAATAGAGGATTGAACAGCCGCAATTCCATATAAAGCAGCAGTCTCAGCCCTTAATATATTTACGGCAAAATGGATAGGATAAAATAGTCCTTTTTCGCATAAAATATCAATTTCAGAAGGACTAATTCCACCTTCACAACCACAGCAAATACAAACTTTTTTTATATTTTCCCGACCGGCTTCTTCCACAAGCTGAGACAAGGGACGACTTCTTTCAGTTCTCTCGTAAAGTACAAAGCCCAGCTTCTTTCCCTCTGAATCAGCCTTAGCCTTATTCCAAAGTTCAATTGCAGCCGTTAAAGACATAGGAGACAGAACTTCTGTATTCACCGGAGACCCGCTTTGTTGTCTGGCTTCTTTTATAATTCTTTCTAGTCTTTCTCTTTTCCCATCTGATAAAGCAAGAATGCTGCTCTTTTCGGAATATTCTCCAATTACAGGTATAATTTTACTGACACCACATTCAGTTGCCTGCCTGACAATCTGCTCAAACTTCTGGGCTTTAGTTATCAGTTGAAAGAGCCAGCAATCCAACCTGTTTGATACAGACTCAAGCTCTGAAGCCTGAACTCCTCTTGTAACAGAAGGTCCTTCAGACCCGCAAAATTGAATTATTATTTTACGGGCTTTTTCATCAATTTTTGCAACTGTTGCCTGCTCTAAAGATCCGGATTCAAGGCGGACAGAAATCATATCCCCAGGCTTAACTCTAAGTACCTGCCGTAAATAACGGAAATCTTTTCCATCAATTTCTACGAGACCATTAACTACTTTTTGTCCACTAAGAATAAATTGACGCATTATTTACTTTCAGAAACTTCATCCTGAAGCTGACGCAGGGTTTTTGTAGTTTTTACAAGCTCATCAAAACGGCCATCTTTAATTACTTTTATAGCAGCATTAAGCTGTAAGTCATAGTCTAAATCATAAAGAGCAGCAGGCTGATGTCTCTGAACCTGAACACGCAGCAATCTTCTGATTATTCTTAAATCAATATCATAGCTCTTAGCAATTTCAGAAGCAGCCTTAGAAATATCAGCTTCTGTCATGCCAGAATTTTTTTCAACTGTATCTGTAATCACATTTGATTCCAGCATATCCATGTAGATTTTTTCCTGATCAGCGGTAAGAGTTTCAAAATTCTTAATTTCATAATCAGGTGGAATTCCAATCTTATCGATATTTGTATCACTTGGAGTATAGTAGCGGGCCATAGTGATTTTAAATCCATCTGTATTGCTAAGAGGAATTACCTGCTGAACAGAACCTTTTCCATAAGTTCTTTCACCAACCAAATAGGCAAGATGATAATCCTTAAGAGCACCAGAAAGAATTTCTGAAGCCGAAGCAGAACCACGGTTTATAAGCACAACAATCGGAATATTCTTTTTTACAGTCGTATTTTCCATTGCCGCTGTAAACTGCTGATTTTCAAAAAGAAGTCGGCTCTTAGTTGAAACGATAGGCCCATTATCAATAAACTTATCAGCTACATCAACAACACTTGTAATAAGTCCACCTGGATTATCACGAAGGTCAATTATCAAGCTTGTATAACCTTCTTTTTCAAAGGAATCTATTGCATCCTGAAGTCTTAGTGGAGTGTCTGGGGTAAACTGAATCAAGCGGGCGTAAGCAATCTTGCTGCCTTCAATCATTCCATACTTAATTGTTGGAACTTCTATAAGAGCTCGAATCAAGGTAACATCAAACTTCATGTTTTTTCCACGAAGAATTGAAACAGTTACAGAGGAACCAATTTCACCACGAAGATGAGCAAGTACATCATTCATGGTCATATCTGGAGTTGGAAGCCCGTCAATTGCAACAATCAAGTCTCCTGACTGAATACCAGCCCTTGCTCCCGGAGTGTCCTCTATTGGAGTTGCAACTTCTACATAGGCAGGTTTATCAGGAGTAGATTCTGCAGCTTTCGAAATAGAAAGACCAACACCACCAAAGCTTCCGGCAGTTGTATCTGTCAAATCTCTCATGGCATCCGGGTCCAGATAAAGGGTATATGGATCACCAAGAGCATCCAGCATTCCCTTAAGGGCTCCTTCATAAAGAACTCTAGGATCCACTTCATCAACATAATTCTGCTGTACAAAATCAAATACAGAATTAAGTTTTTTTACATATTGAAAACTTGATATTTTGGAATCATTATTAGTTGATGATTGAGCAAAGCACTGTGATGTAAAAAATATTATAAGTATAGTAACAATAAGGAATACGCTATAACGTAACTTTCCATTTTTTAATGAGATTTTCATTCTAATATTGTAGTCCACAAAAGACAAAAAATCTACCAGAAGATTTTTTTACACAAGATTTTTACATTCACTTTTTACAATAAACATGTTATAATTTTTATATGTCACAAATAATTCCAGTAGCAAGCGGAAAAGGAGGCGTAGGAAAAAGTCTTCTTTCAGCTAACTTAGCAATTGCCTTAGGACAGCAGGGAAAAAGAGTAGTTCTTGTCGATTTGGACCTGGGAGCCTCAAACCTTCATCTTGTTATCGGACAACATCCGGGAAACGCAAGCTTGGGCTCATGGTTTACAGAAAAAACTGATTTTAAGGATATTATACAGCCTACTGATTACCAGAACGTAAGTTTTATTGCAGGTGACAGCCAGATTCCAGATTTAACCTCTCTTAAACACGTACAGAAAGTTAAACTCATAAGAAATCTTAAAAATATTGATACAGATTATGTAATTCTTGACCTTGGAGCAGGAACTCATCAGTTTATTCTTGATATGTTCCTCCTTTCCCCTCAGGGAATTATAGTTTCTGCCCCAGCAGTAACAGCAACCTTAAATGGTTATCTCTTCCTAAAAAATGCGGTATTCCGCCTTCTTTACACTACTTATAAAAGAGGAACAACAGGAAGAGCCTATCTTGATGAAATGAAAAAAGACTCTGCAACCATGCAGAAGCTTTATATACCACAATTGATTCAGGGCCTCGCAAGAGTAGACCCTCAAACAACACAGATTTTTATAAACCGAATGCAGCAGTTCCGACCTCGTCTTGTTATGAATATGATTGAAGATCCAAAAGACGCTGACAGAGCACAGAGAATTAAAGCTTCCTGCAATCAGTATTTGGGATTAGAGCTGGAATACCTGGGACTTATGTATCGGGATTTATTCCAGGATAAGGCCCTTGCCTCCCAGTTGCCTGTTGTTGTTTATAAACCTCAGTCAGTTCTTGGCCAGGGTATTTATAGAATTGCAGATAAAGTAATTTCAACACCACCACATCAGTTTGATGCCGCTTATACAGCTGAAGCCTTTTCTGGTGATAATTTCCAGGATGCAGAAGAAGATGCAAATGAAGATTACAACTTCAAAATGTCTGGAATTGATGACCTTGTTTCTGGAGGAACTCTTTCTATGGGAGAGCTCGCCGAAATGGTAAAGACCCAGCAATACGAAATTACACAGCTTAGAAAAGAGAATAATTTACTTAAATCTAAGTTGCTTTCAGCCGCACAAAAAGGCTTTTCTATCTAATTTCTAAGGAAAAAATATGTTTTTATATCTAAACTATCCTTCATGGATACATCCACAGATTTTTCCAGGAGTAAAATTTCTTGGACTTCTACGCTGGTACGGACTTATGTATGCCTTTGCCTTTGTTACCGCATACTTTATTCTGAAAAAAACTGCCAAAGAAGGTGATTTAAATACTAAGAGCTATACAATTACTGATGATGATTTATTTAGTTTTATTTCAACAGGAATTGTCTGCCTTTTAATTGGAGCCAGAATCTTTTCTACTCTGATTTATGATACAAGCGGAATGTATTGGAAAAAGCCTTGGCTTATTTTCTGGCCTTTTGATTCAAACCACCATTTTACAGGTTTAGCAGGAATGTCTTACCACGGAGGCTTTGTCGGTGGAATTTTAGGCATGTTTTTCTGGTGCAAAAAACATAAGCAGCCTTTCTTGAAATGGTGTGATGCAATGGTTTGTGCAATTCCTTTAGGCTATACCTTTGGCCGTCTTGGAAACTTCCTGAATGGAGAACTCTACGGTAGGATTACAAGTATGCCTTGGGGAATTGTTTTCCCGGGAGCAGAACGTTTTTCAGCAGCACTTCCATGGGTACAAGACTTTGCAGCAAAAATTGGAATGGATATTTCAAGTGGAAATCTGGTTAATCTTCCACGTCATCCAAGTCAGCTTTACGAAGCTTTTTTTGAAGGTTTATTTCTTTGGTCAATAATCTGGCTTGTTCGTAAGCACAAGAAATTCGACGGAATGTTGGCCTCAATTTATACTGGCGGCTATGGACTTGTACGCTTTATCATAGAATACTTCCGTGAACCTGATGCAGATATAGGCTACAGAATTGCAAAAGACGGTTCTGCGCCAATTTATACAAATACATCATTATTAAACTTTTCAACAGGGCAGATTCTTTGCTTTATCATGATAGTTTTTTCTATTGCTTATGCATTAATCGCCTGGCGAATATCTAAAAAAGAAAAATAGAGGATTAATATGACACTTTTACAGGGTATTTTTTTAGGAATATTACAGGGAGTTGCAGAATTTCTTCCAATATCATCTTCAGGACATCTTGCAATTGCTCAAAATCTTTTTGGTTTAGATGAAGTCCCTCTTCTCTTTGATGTTTTTCTTCATCTTGCAACACTTGCTGCTGTTTGTCTTTATTTCTGGAAAAAAATCTGGACACTTTTAAAATGTTTCGGACGCTGGATTTGCCGTAAACCTTTGGTAGAAGACACTGGATATGATAAGGACGATTTACTTTGCGGAAGTGACCAGATTGGTCGTAAAACTATTATAGCAATTATTCTTTCAACCCTTGTAACTGGGGTTATGGGAATTGTTACCAGCAAGCTCATTCCAGAGCTGCCGGTTAAGGTAATTTGCTGTGGCTTTATTGTTACCTCTGCACTTTTAATTATATCTGCCCTTATAGAAAAGAAAGCCTCTCAAAAAACAGAAAGCGAAAACCAGGGGATTTCAAAAAAGCAGGCACTTTTCGTTGGATTTATGCAGGGAATAGGAACTCTTCCAGGAATCAGCCGGTCAGGCTCTACAATTGCCGGTGCCCTCTTATGCGGAGTAAACCGTAAAGCTGCAGGAGAATATTCCTTTATCATTTCAATTCCTGCTATTTTAGGCGCCTTTATTCTTGAATTAAAGGATTTAGGAGATGTTTCAGAAAGCGTAGGGGCCCTTCCTTTAATTGCTGGCTGTATATCTGCCTTCCTGGTTGGCTATCTTTCTTTAGCACTTTTAATGAAGACAATAAGAAAGGGAAAACTTCAGTGGTTCGCCTGCTATCTTATTCCGGCTGCAATTTTAGGTTTTATATTTCTTTAGTAAATGAAATCAATCTTCGATAATCCTTCAGAAATTGAAGTAAGAGCAAAAAATACTTTTTCTATTCCTCCATTTTTGATGATGGAAAATGCAGCTCATGCTTTGGCCGATTTTGTAAAGAAATTAAACCCGGAAGGTAAAAAGAAGGTTCACATTTTATGTGGTAAGGGCAATAATGGAGCTGATGGCCTGGCTCTGGCTAGATTGCTTCAATCTTATTGTGAAATAATTATTTATTGTCCCCAGGAACCTAAAACTGAAGAAGGAAAAACTCAATATCAAATTGCCGGCAGCCTTGGGCTTTTAATAAAAAATAATTATGAAGATTTCTTTACCCTAAAATCAGATATTGACTCAGACAACATAATTGTTGATTGTATTTATGGAATAGGCTTTCATGGAGATTTAGAGCCCTTCCTAAAAGATTTTTTTAGTAAAATTAATTCTCAGGGATTTATTAAGCTTGCTTGTGACGTTCCATCTGGTCTTGGATTCCAGGATTCTTTTAATGCAGATTATACAATCACAATGGGGCAGTTAAAGACAAAGCTCTTTACTGATAATGCGAAAGCTAAATGTGGAAAGATTATTGTCGCAGACTTAGGAATTTCCAGAAAAAAATTAGAATCTTGTGGAGAAGCTAAAGCATGCTTAATAGAAGAAAGCGATATAAAACTTCCCTTCAGAAAGAATAAGAGCAGTCACAAGGGCACTTATGGTCATGCCATAATATTTGCCGGAGAAAAATCTGGCGCAGGAATTATCAGTGCCACTGCAGCAATGAAATTTGGTTGCGGTCTAACCAGCATATATAAAACTAAAAATTCTAATCTTGAGCAATTTAAAATTTCACCTGAATTGATGATTTGTGAAAATATTCCCGAAAGAGCCAGCGCAATTGCAATTGGTTCTGGGCTAGGAAATATTTCGGATAATATATTAAATCCTTTTATTGAATGGTTTGAATCAAGTAAAAATCCCGCCTGCGTAATTGATGCAGATTTATTTTCCTATCCCAATTTGAAAATACTTTTAGATAGAATAAATAAGATAAATAATGCAAGAATAATCCTTACTCCGCATTTAAAGGAACTTTTTTCTTTATTAAAAGCACTAAATTTTAATGAAGAATATATACAAGGAAACCCTTCTGACTTAAATAGAATGGAAATTGGCAAAGCTTTCACCAGAGCTTATCCAAATTGTACCTTAATCATGAAAAGTGCAGTAACATATATTGCAGACAAAGAAAAAATTTATATTTGCAATGATGGAGTACAATCGCTTGCAAAAGGTGGAAGCGGAGATATTTTAGCCGGTATGGCAGTTTCATTACTAGCCCAGGGCTATTCATCTTTAGATGCTGCCATTACAGCCGTTGAAACCCACGCCCTTGCTGCAAAATCCCAAGGTCCAGACTCCTTCACCCTAACCCCAGAATCCCTCATAAACCAATTATCAAAGTTTTAGAAAAATATAAACACTAAAATATGTCACTTTCCTCAAAAAGATTATATCTCCCAAGTCGAGGCTGTGCCTCGGCGCCGTAGGTAGCTGCCGGCGTATAAGAGAATGTAAAATATACAAGAATGTACCGATTAGGGTTAGATTTTGTTAAAAGAAAAAGCCCGAAAGCTTGCCTATAATCGGAAATCCGTTAAAAAAAATTGCGCCAGCAATTTTTTAGGATTCTCCGTCAAAAGGCTCGGAGCAGCTACGCTGCGACGCCGTAGGTAGCTGCCGGGCGTCAGTTCACAATGGAATTAATGAGATACATTTATGTTTAAGAGAAATTTAATTTAAAAAAAAAGAAGCCCGGCAGCTTGCCCGTAATCGGAAATCCGTTAAAAAAAATTGCGCTAGCAATTTTTTAGGATTCTCCGCCATTGGGCTCGTCGAGGCTGTGCCTCGACGACGTAGGTAGCTGCCGGGCGTTCAGAAAAATGTTAGATATAAATACATGTACCGATTAGAGTTAAATTTTGTTAAATAAAAAAGCCCGGCAGCTACCTACTTTCCCGCTAAAGAGCAGTATCATCGGCGTAAGAGAGCTTGACTTCCGTGTTCGGAATGGGAACGGGTATTACCTCTCCACTATGGCCACCGGGCATAATAAACAAATTAATAAAAAAGAACGCAGAAAGAAAACTTAAAAAAAACAGACAGAACTGATAATATGGTCAAGCCTCACGACCTATTAGTAATGCTCGGCTGAACGTCTCACGGCGCTTACACCTGCATCCTATCAACCAGATAGTCTCTCTGGGGTCTTCAGGGGAGTCAAGCTCCCGGGGAAGTCTAATCTTGAGGTGGGCTTCCCGCTTAGATGCTTTCAGCGGTTATCCCTTCCGGACTTAGATACCCAGCACTTACCCTTGGCAGGATAACTGGTAAACCAGAGGTTCGTCCACTTCGGTCCTCTCGTAC
>JAIKYB010000246.1 GCA_024683675.1 Treponema sp. | reverse complement strand
ATTATCGCTAATCCCGCTACAACAGAAATTGCCCAGGATTTGTATTCGGCCAGCTGCGAGCAGGGCGCTCTGGCAACTTTAATTTTTCAGCCTGATAAAACCAGCTTTGATAATGCAAATCCAGAGGTTTTGGCCGCAATTGCAAGTGAGCCTGAAGTTTGTTTTTCAATTTCAAACATAAAGCTTGGAAAAGATCCTGCAGCTACAGCAAAGCCATATAAAACAGAAGACGGCCAGGAATATACCCACATTTTTGATTACCTGATGGACGGAAAAAAGACAATGCGTGGTGCCTGGACCCCGGGAATCACTGTAGATATGATGAACCGTACAGCCGCCATTGACTATAAGGAGCTTCAGGGCCGCTGTAAGGCACTGGACCAGCTTTTTAAGGGGGCCGTATCTGTAAGAGTAACAGCTCCCGGAGGAACAAACCTGCTGGTGCCTGTAAACGGCCGAGCTCTTCTTTTTGACGACGGAGATTTTTCAAAGCCTGGAAGCGGCGGAAATATCCCTGCCGGTGAAGTTTTTATCAGCCCGGTTGTGGGTGGCAGCCAGCTTAAGGATGCAGAAGGAAAGGTCTACGAGCAGCAGTCAGACGGCTGTCAGGGAGTGATAGTTTACGACGGCTCAATGACCTTTGCAGACGGAGATTCTATTATTGAAACGCCAATTACCTGCAAGGTAGAAAATGGCTATGTAAGCGAAATTAGCGGAGGAGCCGAAGCCCGCCGTCTTTTAAGGACAATTACAGAAGCAGAACTTCGTTCTATTCTTTATGAAAAGGAAGGAAAACTTGGTGCCGGCCAGGGAGCAATTTACAAGAAAAATGCCCGCAATATAGGAGAGCTTGGAATCGGCTTGAATCCTGCTGCAAGTATAACAGGAAACATGCTGGAAGATGAAAAGGCCTTCCATACCTGCCACTTTGCAATTGGTGAAAATTACGACAATGACGCGCCAAGCCTAATCCACCTGGACGGCGTTGTCAGAGACCCTACAATCGTCCTGACTTATGCAGACGGCAGCAGCCGCGCAATTTTGCAGGACGGAGTTTTACAGCTCTAGGCATGGCCTAGGACTAGTCTAGGCATTGCCTAGGACTGGCCTAGACCCGGATAAGCCCTTTCTTCAAACTCCTTGAGGGGAAGAGGCTTAGAAAAGTAGAAGCCCTGAATAAGGTCGCAGTTCATTTTTGCAAGAAAATCTACCTGCAGCCGGTTTTCTATACCTTCTGCAACAACCTGCATGCCCAGTTCCTTAGCAAGCATAATGGTCTGGGCAACAATCTTCTTTGAACGAACAGTATCATCCACAGAACGGAAAAATTCAGCATCAATTTTAATTATATCCAGAGGAAGCTCTTTCAGAGAGTTTAATGAAGAATAACCGGCACCAAAATCATCCATAGAAACTTTAAAACCATAAGTCTTAAGCTTTTTGATAGTGTTCAAAAGCACAGACTTATCATCAAAGAAGGCGCTTTCAGTTAATTCAAGCTCAATAAACTGATGAGGAACATTGTAGCCGTCAACAACAGAACAGATATGCTCCGCAAGATTTTCTTCTGCAAAGTGGGCGCGAGAAACATTTACGGAAATAGGAACCAGTTTTTTACCCTGACTAATCCATCTGGCCTGAATCTTAGCAACCTCGGTCAGCATATAATCATCAAGCTGAAGAATAAATCCGTTCTTTTCAAAAATCGGGATAAAACGGCCGGGAGAAATAAAGCCAAAGGTTGGATGATTCCAACGTACAAGGGCTTCTGCCGCAGCAAGCTTTTCATCCTTTGTGGAATACTTTGGCTGCAGATAAACAGCAAACTCATGCTTACTAATACCCCTCTTCATATCATCTTCTATCTGACGTTCCCAAATCTGCTCTTCCTTCATAGAATCTGTAAACCAGGCAATTTCATCCTGCATAGTCAGAGTTTTTGGAATTGCCAGCCCCGCATAAGTAAGAAGACTTGTTATATCAGTAAAGCTTGAAGGAGCAAGACAAACTCCTGCCGAAAAAGTAAGATGCTGAGGTTTAATTTTTGCCCTGAGCAGATTCATAATGCTTTTAATTCTTTTTTCCATAGAAGTCTGACTATCATAAAATAAAAGCAGGGCAAAATCAGATTTTTCAACGTGGGCAAGCACTTCCTTTTTATCAATAATCTGAGAGATATTTGTATTTATATCCTCCAGAAGATTTTCTCCCTTTTTAAGACCGTAGGTAATGCAGAAGTTCCTGTATTTTTCCAGTCTTAGCTGAACAATGGCGTATTTTCTTTTACCCCTGCGGACCAGCTTGTTGGCTCTAGTAATAAAGTATTCCTTGTTGAAGCCACCGGTGATTGAATCAGTGTTCACAAGCAGATTCAGACGGCGGGCTTCTGCTGCAAATCTAACAACTCGGGAAATGCCCAGAATTCCACACAAAATCACAATAAACAGGAAGAATAAAATGATAGTGATAAAGACAGAGCTCATAAAGCTTGTGAGGCTGTATTTTATCCGGACGCAAACTGCAATTCCTAAATGGTCTGTTTTGTAGAGGGCTAAGGCTTTTACGCTGGAGTTTTCATTTGTGGCCCAGTCCATCATTTTTGAATACTTCAGCAGGTTTGTAAGCAGAAAGGCTCTGAAAAACTTATCGGGATTAAAAAGCCCAAAATCTAGAGAAGTAAAACTTG
>JAIKYB010000216.1 GCA_024683675.1 Treponema sp. | reverse complement strand
CTCATGTCTGGCGTGAAGTTTGCTTTGTCTGGAAAGAGGAAGTTTGCACTCATAGTGCGGATTATAGCATATTTTTATTGGGAATTCAGTAGTGACATAGAAATTAGGGGGCACTGCCGGGGCGTTGCGGGGCTGGCCAGGACCCGCTAGAAGGGGTAGCGAAAGCCCCTGGGACTGGAGCGAGGGGGAGATACGCTTCGCTAATGAGTTTTGTGTTCGATAGAATCGAAGTTCACAAAACTCACTTCCCCCACCTTCTTTATTTTAGCCTTCATTTCTGCTAGAATGCACTCTATGGAAAGTTACAAGAAAGAATTTATTGATTTTATGGTCAGCTGTGGAGTGCTGAAGTTTGGGTCTTTTACTCTTAAGAGTGGACGTCAGTCGCCATTTTTTATGAATGCGGGTGGATATGTTACCGGTGGTCAGCTTGCTCAGCTTGGAAAATATTATGCTCAGGCTATTCACGACAACTTTGGTGATGATATTGATGTTTTCTTTGGGCCTGCTTATAAGGGTATCCCTCTGGCGGTTGTGACTGCGGTTGCTTACAGCGAGCTTTACGGTAAGGAGATTAAATACTGCTGTGACCGTAAGGAAGAAAAGGATCACGGTGCTGATAAGGGTGCCATTCTTGGTTATAAGATTCAGGATGGGGACCGGGTTGTGATTATTGAAGATGTTACAACTAGCGGAAAGTCTATTGAAGAGGTTTATCCAAAAATTAAGGCTTTGGAAAATGAACCTGGCTCTATTAAGATTGTGGGTGAAATTGTAAGCTTGAATCGCGAGGAGCGGGCTCCTGACAGCGACAAGGCTGCCCTTGATGTTATTTCTGAAAAATATGGTTTCCCGGCTCGTGCTATTGTTTCTATGTCTGATGTTGTGGATGCTCTTTATACAAACGGCGACCGCAAGGTTATTACTGATGAACTTAAGGCTCAGCTGGATGCTTACTACAAAGAGTGGGGCGTGTAAGTCTGTCTTATGAAAAAAAGTTTTCTTTTAATTCTGTCGCTGGCATTTTTTCTTTGTCTGCTGGCGGGGTGTTCTAAAAAGGGTGCCTCTTGGGGCGCTGGGACGTCCGGGGCTGTCGGGGCTGGTGATTCCGGGGTGCCTGGAGGCGCCGGGGCCGCTGGGGTTACAGGCGCCGGTGGGCTTGCGACTGGGGCTGGTGACGGCGAGAATATTTCTATCCCACAAAGAATTGTGACTCTTTCTCCTGCAGCTACAGAGATTCTTTATGCTATAGGGGCTGGTAACCAGATTGCGGCGGTTTCTGAGTTTAGCGATTATCCTCCGGAAGCTAGCGGTAAGCCTGTTGTTGGCGGTTTTGACGGAAAAACCTTGAGTATGGAAAAAATCCTTTCTTTTCAGCCGGATTTTATTTATATGACTCAGGGTATGCACAACTTTTTAATTGAACAGCTGGATTCTTACGGGATTGCCTATTACCTTTCACAGGGTGACAGCATTGATGCAGTTTTGAAGGAAGTGGTTGAAATTGCTAAAATCACGGGGCATGAAGGTGCGGGCTCTGCTCTGGCGGAGAAAATCCGGGCTGAATGTGATTCGGTTTATAAGCTTGACAGGTCAGTTTCTGTTTTCTACGAGGTTTGGAATTCACCTTTTATGACTGCGGCTACGAAATCTTTTATTCATGACGTAATTACAAGGGCTGGCGGTATTAATATTTTTGCGGATGTAAATGAAGCTTACCCGATTGTGAGCGAGGAGGCTATAATTGCCCGCGGTCCGGAAGTAATTTTGCTGCCTGCCTCTAACGGTATTTCTGCTGAGGATGTAAAAGCGCGTGCGGGCTGGCAGGATATTCCTGCTGTAAAGAATAATAGAATATATTTGATTAACGATTCTTTGTATTCCAGACCTGCGACTAGAATAGGCGAGTGTGTTCAAAATCTGAATGAACTGCTGGCTTCTTACTCCGAAAGTGCCGATGACGCAAATGATAACGCAAATGCAAATGCCAATGCTAATGCCAATGCCCGATAAGAATAAAGCACATCAGAAAACTTCCTCTGTTCTTTTGCTCAGCATTTCTCTTGTACTGCTGGCTGCGGCTCTTCTGCTTTCCTGCTGTCTTGGGGCGGAGCCTATCCCCCTTAGTGAACTTTTCCAAAAGCAGGGGAGTGAGGCTAACCGCTTTGCCCGGATTATTTTACTGCAGCTGCGACTTCCCCGCTCTTTGCTTGTTTTACTGACCGGCATTTTGCTCGGGGGAAGCGGGGCTGTTTTTCAGCTTTTTTTCCGTAACCCACTGGCCGAACCTGGCATTATGGGGATTTCTGCAGGGGCTACTCTGGGGGCTGTGGCGGCCGGGGTTCTTGGACTTGGCCAGGGCCTGGGGGCTGGGCTTGCAAGTGGCCTTGGGGCTGCAAGTGGCCTGGCCGCTGCAGCTAAGTTTTTATTAAGTCTAATTTCTCCTATAAATCTTTTCGCTTTTTTGGGGGCTCTTGGAGCTGGTGCTCTGGTTACCTTCCTGGCCTTTAGCAGAGCTGGACGAAACTCTTCTATTATGCTTTTAATTTGTGGCACAGCCTTAGGAACCCTTTATTCAGCACTATCTTCTATGATGCTGCTTACCAGTAACCGGGAGTTTCATTCCCTCTACACCTGGATTTTGGGAAGCTTTAACGGACGTGGCTGGTCAGAATTACTTTTTGTTTTAATTCCGGCCGCAGTTTCAATTGTTATAATGTTCGCCATTTCCAATTCTTTAGACCTTCTGGCGGGAGGGGAAACTTCTGCGGCCTCTTTGGGGGTGGAAGTAAATCAGCTTAGAATACTTGTACTGGTTTCCGGGGCTCTGGCGGTAAGTGCTGCTGTTTGTGCCGGTGGAACAATTGGCTTTGTTGGTTTGATTGCTCCTCACATTGCAAGAAAATTTGTAGGTCCCATGGCAAAAAGGCTGCTTCCCTTTAGTATGATTTTTGGCGCTATTCTGCTTCTGCTTTCTGATACGGTCGCAAGAATCATAATTGTTCCAAGCGAGCTTCCTACGGGAATTATTACTTCTATTTTGGGAGTGCCATTTTTCCTTTCACTCTGTCTAACACGAAAGAACAATCTGTGATACAATATTTCTATGCAAAAAATTGAATGTCACGGGCTTTCTGCTTCTTATGGAAAAAAATCTGTCCTGAAAAACGTTACTCTTGAGCTGTTTCAGGGGGAATTTGCCTCTTTGTGCGGGCCAAATGGCAGCGGAAAATCGACTCTTCTTTCAATTTTAGCAAATATTCCAAATTCAGAGCTTATTACAAGGGCAGAGCTTTACCCTTCTTTTGCGGGGACCTTGGAGGGTGAGGGGGCTTCTTCCGGGGACGCCACGGGGGCTTCCAAAGAGCCTTCCTTTGAGGGTGCCTCTGTGGGCGAAGGAGTCTTGGGCTCTGGCGCCCTTGCCAGCTTTAAGGATTACACTTTAATCAAGAGCTTGAAAAGAAAAGAAATTGCCAGATCTATAGCCTTTTTGCAGCAGAATGAAACCTGCATCTGGGATTTTACGGTTCTGCAATATGTTTTGCAGGGACGATATGCCTACAGCAGCAACGGAATTTATTCCGCTCAGGATAATCAGCTTGCTATGGATTGTCTAGAAAGTCTTGGGCTTGCTGATTTTTCTGACCGCACGGTTCATACACTTTCCGGCGGGGAATTCCAAAAGGTTCGTCTTGCCCGTGCACTTGCTCAGTCTCCAAAATTTCTTCTATTGGATGAGCCAGCTTCTGCCCTGGATTTTGTTTACGAGCCCCAGCTTATGTCTCTTTTAAGGGAGCTTGCCCACGAAAGGGGAATTGGGATTCTTGCGTCTGTCCACGATGTAAATCTTGCTTCTGAATATGTCGATAAAATGAATATGCTTTCGGCCGAGGGGATTATAAGCGGTTCTCCTTCACAGATAATGAAGGCGGAAGTTCTTGAAAAAATATATGGAGTGCCATTTGTATGCAAAGAAAAAAGCTCTTTTCAATCATCACTATAATTTGTTTTGCTACTGTCATTTTAATTCCAATTGGACTTGCTCTTATGTGGTTTTCAACAGATTGGAAGAAAAAAAAGAAGCTGATTGTCTTTTCCATTCTGACTCCCTTATATATTGTACTTGTAGTTTTACTGCTTTTGCTGGAGCCTTCTTATAATACCAGTGGAATTGGGCTTCCAGGGTCATATTCGCAAGGTTATACAGCCTTTGATTCTACCGGTGGCAAGCCTGCTGAAAGTAAAGCCCAGAAGGATCAGCGTTCTAAGCAAAAGGGTGAAGGCAGTGAATTTGAATCCCAGGAGCCAAAACTTTCTAATGAAAATGGGGATATGGAACCTGAAGACCAGAGGATTCCCCGCAGTGTAAAGAGGGCAAAAGGAAAGGTTGGCAGCCAGGTATGGTATACAATCCTCTTTTTCCTTTTAATTTTAATTCTGATTATCCTGCAGAATATAAGAAACGGCCGCAAAAAAGAGGGTTACGAAAATCCTTATGTGGATACAAATCAGTATAAGCTGCCATTTACGCCTGAATCAAAAATGCCTATGGTTCACTTTTTGGGGCTTCATTTGAATCAGGGGGAAAGAATCCTTTTTGCGGTTAATACGGTTCAAAAGGATAATGAAGGTGATTTTGTTGTGACTAGTCAGCGGGTTTTGATTTATTCAAAGGAAGGTGATTACGAATTTCCACTCCCAGCTCTTACTGCCATTGCTTCAGTTTCAAACAGCGTCCTCCAACTTACTTCCGGCGACCGTAAATATTATGTCTTTGTGCCGGAAAATCAGATGAAGTACGCGCTGGCAGTTGTAAGGTGGGCTTATGGGAAACAAGACTAGGAAAAACTTCTCTTTTTAGTATTTAGGTGTTATATTATATAAGAAATGAGGAGGTTTTTATGTCATTTGATTCTTTAGCGAAAGAAGTTCAAAGTCTGCCAGCTGAATTGCAAAGCAACATTGAAATGTATGCACTTTTTGTCATTAATCAGTTTAAGAAATCCTCAAAAAAGGCTGAAAAGAAAAGATCCGCTTCAGAAATTGTCGATAGCCTAACTGGAATTATTTCCTTATCAGAACCAATGACTATGAAAGATATTCGAGAAGAACGCTTAAGCCATAAATACGGATGTTAATATGACAGTTTTTCTTGATTCAAATATCATTTTAGACATCTTCCTAAAGAATAAAGACTTTTATGATGAAAGCCGAAATGTGTTAAAGCTTGCCGATACCCACCCAATTGATTTCTTTATTTCTGCAGCCTCAATTACTGACATTTACTACATCTTGAATAGAGAGTTAAAAGATAAGAATAAAACAAAAAATCATCTTGTTGATTTGCTTGAAATTGTTTCAATTGCCGGAATTGATGAATCTTGTATTAAAAATGCCCTTAATTCCTCATGGAAAGATTTTGAAGATGCCGTTCAGCATGAGTCTTCAATTCAAATAGGTGCAGATTATCTTGTGACAAGAAATATCACTGATTACAAATCCTCTTTTGTGGAAGTTATTACACCGGCAGATTTCTTGGCTAAATTTAATTAAAATACATTCTGATTGTTACTGTCTTCGTAATAAAGATTGCGTGAGTTCTTGTATTGTTTGTTTATTAAACTCAGAAAGTTGATTGTAACGTTCCACAAGAACTCTATATTCTGCAGAAAGTACAGGTGATAATTTTTCTTCAGATATTTCAGCACCTTTTACAAGATATTCAACAGTAACGCCTAAAGATTCTGCAATTTTTACTGCATTCTCTACACTTGGCTGAGATTTATTTCCAGATAGATATTTATCTAGGGTACTTTTCTTTATTCCAGTCCTAGCCGAAAGCTCTTTAATTTGAACATCCTGAAAAACCAGTTCGTTATGTAAGTTCTCACCAAAACCCATATAAGATGATTATAATAATATTTGGTGTCTTTTCATTTGACAGACATAATATATGGAGTTAAAATTTTAAAACGTAATATATTATGTTTAATCTAAACATGCATAATATTTTATAAAGAAACTACCATTTTATATGAGAGGGTTTATATGAAAAGAAATATCCTTTTAACACTTTTGATTCCGACAATACTCTTTTCTAGCTGCGGAGAAAAGAGCCTGAAGTTAAATGCAAGTCTAGTTGCTGATGCAATTGAGAATCTAACTGAAGATACAAAAATAATTGTTACTGGGGAATTGGATGATGATATAATATATGATATTTCATCGGCTCTTCAATATGAAGAAAACATAAAAGTATCATTGGATTTAAGTCTAACGAGTTCTCTTTCAGAAATTGAAGAAAATGCTTTTGCCGATTGTATTTCATTGATGAATATAAAACTTCCAAAAAGTTTGGTTAAGATTGGCAATCGAGCATTTCAAAATTGTACTTCGTTACAAGAAGTTACGATTCCAAAAAATGTAAAAGAAATAGGTGCTTGTGCATTTTTAGGATGCAAAATACAGGAATTAAGCCATCCATGCTTAACTATCCACAATGGATTTGTTATTGATGATGGATTATTACGATATTGTGCTAATCAGGAAAGAAAAGTGTCAATCCCCCAAGGTGTAGTAAAAATCGGAGTTGGGGCATTCGCTAGTTGTCATCTTATTAATGAAATAGATATGCCTAATACAGTCACAACAATAGGACGTGCTGCATTTTACGCATGTGATTCACTTGAAGGAATCTCATTTTCTGAAAACCTAACTGAAATTGAAGAGCAGGCATTTACTTATTGCCATAACCTAGAAAAAGTAAATTTTCCAAATAAATTGAATTACATTGGTGAAAACGCCTTTGAAGCGTGTAATTTAACTAGTATCGTCTTACCAGATAGCATTAGTGGTATAGGAAGTTATTGTTTCGCTGATTGTGATAGTTTGGAAAAAGTTACACTTTCTAATAATATGTTCGTTATTCATAGTCATACATTTGATGAATGTGATTCACTATCAGAAGTTCTTATAACAAATAGTATACATGTTATAGAAGAATATGCTTTTTTCCAGTGTAAGTCATTAGAAAAAATAATCATACCAGATAGTATAAAAGAAGTAGGGGATTACGCTTTTTCAAATTGCGAATCATTACGAATTGTTACGGTTGCATCAAATTTTGATTTAAGTCCTAATAATGTAAAAAGAATATTTTATGGATGTAAAGATCTCGCATTTAAACAATAGGTATCATCTTTGTGGTAATTTAATTTTCAATATCATGGATAGTTTTTATGAAGAAATCTGATAATGATAAAACTGAATATGAATTTACCCTTTGTTAATAACTAAACTTTTTTAATACTAGGAGATTAAGGTAATGGCAAAACTTTTTTCTAAAGATTGCATATTACAAACTGCGCAAGATTATGTAGATTTTGCAGATTCTATGGAGTGCTCTACAGCAATTTTGGAGAAATTAAAGCATATAACAGCACAATTACACTTTCATAAAATAATAGCAGATATAAATAGCTTTAAAGGAAATTTTACAGGCAGATATTGTGGTCAAAGTTTTAATGACAAAACAGTCTGGATAGGTCTATATTTTAATAATATAGGCTTTTCTCCTGAATATAAACTTGTTCTTGCAATTTGGGAGGGTGATGATAAAGAAAACATTAAACAAAAATTAAGCAATGCCCTTTTAAATTATAAATCTCAATATTTCAAGCCAGTAGAAGAAAGGTGGCTATTTATATATCTTGATAAATATCTTCTTGTTTGTGATGATCAAACTGTGGAAAAGGAAATAAATCGTATAATAGATAGAATAATATAATTATATTATCTGTTTATAAAGGACTGTATTTTCTGTTGATAAAATACAGTCCTTTTTTTTGCATGTCTCTACAGCTTAAACTGTCTGTCTTCTTCTTTTTCTGCAGGGCGGTAAAGGATTGCAACGTTGCCGATTATGCGTACAAGAGTTCCACTTGTTTTTTCGCAAAGCTCTGTGGTGAGCTCCTGTTTTTCTTCTTTATATTCGTTGAATTTTACTTTGATAAGCTCGTGGTCTGCAAGTGCCTTGTCTGCCATCTGGATTACTCCGTCTGTCATTCCGGCTCCGCCAACAATTACAACCGGCTGCAAATCGTGTGCGGCCTTTTCCAACATTTTTCTCTGTTTGCTATTCAGTTCAATCATAATTCAGATAATACCTTTTATATTAGTTTCACGCAACCATAAGGAGTGTCGCTGTAAGTCAAAAAATCTCTGATAATTCTGCCGGCTTTTTCTGAGATTTCTGAAAGGCGGATTCCTCTGTTGTCTGCACTTTCTGCGCTGCCTGAGCCTGTAGAAATCACCAGCGGATTAATATACCTCTGCTTTACTTTTAGATTTACACAAAACCAGTCGTCTTCCGGAAGGGCTGATTCTGTATGTTTAATTTCTGTCATAGTGCGGAAGGTCTTGTAAAGCTTGTAAAGTCTGTCAGACATTTTTCCTTCCCGTTTGTTGATTATACTGCCACTTCTAATTTCCGCGGTGCCCATTCCGCAGGCTTCCTCCAGACGTGTCATCACTTCGCGCTCACTCAGCTCCATAAAATCCCTTTCCTGCAGAATCCCCTCTTCTTCCGCCAGGTTCATCACCTGCCCCAGCAGCTGCAGGGTCAGCTTATTT
>JAIKYB010000209.1 GCA_024683675.1 Treponema sp. | reverse complement strand
TCCTGATTAAATTCAACAGAAGCATTTATACAGGAAGGATTTGTATAGCCGTAATTTTTTAAGATTCCCTGATGAGTTGTAACCAGCACAAAGGACTGTTTTTTAATCAGCTGGTCTAAAACTGCCATAGAAATTGCAGTTCCTTCCTGTGGATCAGTGCCACTTCCAAGCTCATCCAGCAAAATCAGAGAAGAAGAATCTGCATTTGAAACGGCCTGAGCGATATTTTTCATGTGACCGCTAAAGGTAGAAAGACTCTGGTCCAGGGACTGGTCATCACCAATATCAGCAAAAATAGAAGAAAAGACCGGTAAACGGCTGCCTTCACCTGCCGGAATTGGAAATCCACTTTGATTAAGCATAGAAAGCAGGGCAAAAGTTTTAAGGGAAACGGTTTTACCACCAGTATTCGGACCTGTAATAATTAAAACCCGCTTGCCTTCCATAAAACGAATATCAATTGGGACGGCTTTTTGGCCTAAAAGAGGATGACGGGCCTGAATAAGCATAGGAGGCTGTTTATTAGAATCAACAGAGATTGCAAAAGAACAATTATGCTCACTACCCCAGCGGGCGGCGGCCTGAGTGGTATCAAAAAGGCACATAACAGGCAGGGCCGCATTAAAGGCAGGAATAGATGGCTGCAGAGAAGCCGTAAGTTCAGTAAGAATTTTCTTTATAACCGCCTGAAGCTCATATTCCTTTTGAATAAGCTCATTACTGCAAAGCACAGCATCTTCAGGTTCAATATAAACAGTCTGACCGCTCTGACTAACCTCGTAAATAATGCCCGGAATCCTGTTTTGCAGGCTGGCCTTTACGGCAAGCACCTGACGCTCTCCACGTAAAACAGGAACCGTACTTTCCAGAATTGAAGCATATTTCTGGTCAGAAATATATGCCTGCATAATTGTTTTAATTTTACTGTGAAGGCTTGCAATCTGCTTTCTGATTGCGGCAATTTCGGGCAGGTCTCTAAGCTCTCCGTCTGTAGTAATTACGCGGAAAATCTTATTTTCTGTTTCAGTAAAATCAGGGATTTTTTCAGCTTCCTGAGGAATGAATTTCAATTCAAGTTCATCAGTATGAATAGAAAGATATTTCTTTACTGCCTGAACGCTCAAAGCCAGCTGCCCTAAAGCGCGAAGCTGTTCCAGAGACAGGGCAGAACCATTTGTTTTTATAATTGGAATAAGAGAATTGCAGGCTTCCCAGCCCTTCAGGACAGAGCCTTTTGAAGTTGAATGACAAAGAGTCCATTCACGGCTAAGGCTTTTCCAGTTTTCAATTTCTTCAGGATTGGAAGAAGGCAGACGGTCTAATAAGGCGGCTCTTCCTTCTGAACTTACACAATAGCCGGCAATCTCTTCGCGTATGCGAAAGTAGTCTATTTCAGATAAAGTTTTTTCGTCCATTTTGATTTTTAGTCGGTCCAGCTTCCGGTGCGGATTTCTTCGGCTATGCGCTTCCAGGAATCATAGCGTTCTGGTGAAATTGAGCCATTTTCAACAGCTTCTTTTATTGCGCATTCAGGCTCTGTATCATGCTTGCAGTTCATGCCAAAGCGGCATTTTCCTACAAAGGGTTCAAACTCCTTAAAATAAAGAGCTACATCATCGGCCTGAATATCGTCCAGAACAAAACGGCGGATTCCCGGAGTGTCGATAATATCCGCACGGCGGTTGTGCACACCATCTGTAAGAGCTTCGTTCAAGGTAAGGTGAATCAAAGTTCCCTTGGTTGTAGTGTGATTACCGCGACCATATTTTTTTGAAAGACTTCCTGTCTTTAGTACACAGGAATTATCCATTACATTTATTAAGCTTGATTTTCCAACACCAGACTGACCTACAAAGGCAGAAAGGTGATCTTCCAGCAGGGCAGCAAATTCCGGCATGCCCTCCCCTGTTTTTGCAGAAATACGAAGCACCTTATAGCCCAAGTCTTCCCAGATAGAAAGACGTTTTTCTATTGCTTCAAATTCCTCTGAGCGCCCGTCTGTCTGCATTTTTTCGGCAAGGTCCCATTTGTTACAGACAATTACGGGGGTAATTCCCTGGTGCTCTGCCTGGGCAAGGGCACGGTCTGTAAAGCGAGGGCGGAAAGGAGGCTCATCAGGAGTGGTTACAAGAATAAGATAGTCAAGATTACTTGCCAAAAGCTGAGGACAGCGGCCCTTTACATTCCAGCGCAAAAAGGTATTCTTTCTAGGACTGATTGCTAAAACCTGTCCTTTATTTTCATTCATTGGATCAGCTTCAATTTCAAGAACATCACCTGGAGCAATTGGATTATAAAATTCACGGTCAGACTTAATCACCTTGCCCTTTATAGAACAAAGCCTTGTGATTCCGTCCTCACATTCCACAGTGAAAAGATTATTTGTCCCCGCAATTACAGTTCCTATCATTAAAATCCTTTTATTTATACGGCGGCACGGAGGCCGCTTTTATATTCAAGTCCACTGAGAGTTTTGCTAAAAACTCTCGATTTGAAAATTACAAGGATGTAATTTTCAAATCATTACATTTTTTCCAGATATGGCACCAGAACAAGCTGCATACCGTTCTTTAGAACCTGCAGAGTACACTCTGCAAGGAAAAGACGGGCACCCGCAAGCTGAGCATTTTCAGAAGCAGCATAAACAATCGGACAGTTCTGATAGAACTTACTGAAAAGCTTAGCAGTTTCATAAAGATAAGCTGCAAGTCCACTTGGATCCAGATTTTCAGCAGCCTTTTCTATTACAGCAGGATAATCTCCCAGCTGCTTGATTAAAGCCCACTCATCTTCGCCGGTAAGCAAAGCAACAGACTCTTCAGAAGAATCAGTTTTAACTCCAACTTCTGCAGCCTTTCCCAAAATAGAATTAATTCTGGCTCCCATATACTGCAAATATGGGCCAGTGTTTCCATTAAAGCTCAAGGATTCAGCAGGATTAAAGAGCATATCCTTTATAGGAGTTGCCTGAAGAATATAATAATGCAAAGCACCCAGGGCAACCTTTTCAGCAACCTCGTCTGCATCACCAACTTCTTCATCACGACCACGTTCCTTAATGGCAGCAAGAGCATCTGCGTGAAGAGAATCTACAAGATTATCAGCATCAACAACAGTTCCTTCACGGCTCTTCATACGTCCGCTAGGAAGATTTACCATTCCATAACTCAAGTGATAAAGCTTATCAGCCCAGTCAAAACCAAGCTTCTTAAGAATATGGAATAAAACCTTAAAATGATAATTCTGTTCGCTGGCTACAACATAAACCAACTGATTAAAGGCCCAGTCAGCATGGCGGGAAATTGCAGTTCCAATATCCTGAGTAATGTAAACAGATGTTCCGTCCTTACGCAAAAGAACCTTTTCCTGATTATTTCCGTCTTTTCCCTTACCTACAACATCAGTTACATCAATGCGGACAGAGCCATCTTCTGCCTTAAAGAAAACGCCCTTATCAAGGCCCTTCATAATTTCATCTTTTCCCTTAAGGTAGGTTTCGCTTTCAAAATAATATTTATCAAAGCTGATTCCCGTGCGCTGGTAAGTTTCCTTTACGCCGTTAAAGGTCCAGCCGTTCATTTTTTCCCAGAGGGCACGAACTTCAGGATCCCCGGCTTCCCACTTAATCAGCATATCTTCTGCCATCTGATTAGCTTCCGGATGAGCAGTTTCCGGCTTATCCTTTTCTCCCTTCAGATATTTGTCGAATTCAACATAACACTGACCAACAAAGTGGTCTCCCTTCATTCCAAGACTTTCAGGAGTATCTCCCTTTTCTTCATGGAAGAGCTTATAAGCCAGCATAGACTTACAGATATGAACACCACGATTATTGATAAGGTCTACCTTGTAAACATCGGCGCCGGCAGCCTTTAAGATACGGCTAACTGATTCACCCAGAGCATCATTACGAACATGACCAAGATGCAAAGGCTTATTTGTATTTGGTGAAGAAAATTCTATCATAACGCGGCGACCTTCAAGAGGCTTTTTTCCGCTCTGATTAAAGGAACCGTAAGAATCTTTTTCCTTTGCAACTGCAGCAAGAATTGGGTAAGCAGCCCCAGCCTTGTCCAGTTTAATATTTACATAAGGACCTACTGCAAGGATTTCTCCCAAAGACTTATCTTTTGCAGCAATTTTTGCAACTTCTGCAGCAATCTGAGGAGGTCCCATTCTCAGGGATTTTGCGAAAACGAACATAGGAGCACCCAGGTCTCCCATTTCTGGATTAGGAGCTGACTGAACAACAAGCTTTTCAAGAAGGCCAGCTTCCAGTTCTATTCCTTTCTGATTAAAAAAGTCTTTTACCGCTTCAGTTACAATTTCCTTAAATGCAGTTTTAGCGTCACTCATTAGAATCCTCTATTAATTTTTCAATTTCTTCGATAGAAAGCCCTGTCACAAAGGCGATATCTT
>JAIKYB010000124.1 GCA_024683675.1 Treponema sp. | reverse complement strand
GCTGCCGGTGGTGTTGAAGCTATCGTTGAAATCTTGAACCTTGTTGACCGTTCTTCTGAAAAGTCTATTATCGAATCTCTGGAAGAGGACGATCCAGATTTGGCAGAGGAAATCAAAAAGCGAATGTTCGTATTCGAAGATATTGTTATGCTCGACGACCGTGCTATTCAGAAGGTACTTCGCGATGTCGACCAGCAGGAATTGGCAAAAGCGCTTAAATCTGTCGATACTGAAGTACAGGATAAAATCTTCCGTAACATGTCTAAGCGTGCCGCTTCTATGCTTAAGGAAGATATGGAATTCATGGGACCTGTTCGCTTGAAGGACGTTGAAGAAGCTCAGCAGAAGATTGTATCTATCATCAGACGTCTTGAAGATAATGGTGATATCGTAATTGCTCGTTCTGGAGAAGACGAGCTTGTAAGCTAGTGATTGGAGTTAGTTTTGGCAAAGACTGTTTTTAGACCCGGAGAGGCAAAGACTGTTGAAGATAAGGTAATGCTGCCTCTTTTTAAAGATTACGCTCCCGTTGAGGAAGTTGAAGAGGAAATTGAGGAAGTATATACAGGTCCTACTGTAGAAGAGTTAAAGCGTGAGGCTGATGACTTTAAGGCTCAGTTTGAACTTGAAAAACAGGATATGCTTGAAAAGGCTAAGGCTCAGGCTGATGAAGTATTAAAGAAAGCTGAAGATGCCGCCTTTGAAGAAGTAAAAAAACAGACTGATTCTGCTGCAATTATAAAAGCTGATGCTGAAAGAGAAGCTAACGATATAATTGCTAAGGCAAAAATGGAAGCTGAACAGATTATTTCTGATGCACAAAGTCAAAGTTCTTCTCTTGCTCAGGAAGCCAGACAGAAGGGTTATGATGAAGGTCATGCTGAAGGCTATGAAAATGGTGTTGCTGAAGCCAATCGTTTAGTTGACCGTATGCATAAGATTGTTGAAGCGGTAATGCTTCGTCGTGAAGAAATTCTTAAAGATACTGAAAGTCAGATTGTAGAGCTTGTTATTTTGATGGCTCGAAAGGTTATAAAGGTTCTTTCTGAAAATCAGAAGAATGTTGTAATGGCAAATACTCTTGCTGCTCTTAAAAAGGTTAAAACACGTGGCACAGTAACCTTGAGGGTAAATCTTGAAGATGTAAATCTTACAACAGCTCATGTAGATGAATTTATTCAGCATGTTGAAAATGTTCAGGGAATTACTGTACTGGAAGATTCAACAGTAGAAAAGGGCGGTTGTGTTGTAGAAACTGACTTTGGTTCTATTGACGCTCGTATTTCAAGTCAGCTTGGTGAGCTCGAAAACAAGATTATAGAAGTTTCTCCTATTAAAAATATAAAGCATACAGATACTCTTACTTCTGCTACAGAATAAGCGGGGGCTTTTAATGGAAGAAGTATCAGAAAAAGAAGTAATCAACTCAAAAAGAGAATTCAACTTTGTAAAATATCTGGAAAAGGTTGTTGATGCTGAAACAATTCTTTATACGGGTAAAGTAATTGCTGTAAAAGGTCTTGAAGTTGAAAGTGAAGGGCCTCGTTCAGTAATAGGTGAAATGTGTTCAATTAAGCTGAGAGATGGTTCTTCTTTACTTGCAGAAGTAATTGGTCTTGATGGTAAGCTTGTAAAGCTTGCACCTTTTGGTCAAACTAAGGGAATTGAAGTTGGCTGTGAAGTTGTTGCCTCTGGTCAGTCATTAATGGTTCCTGTTGGAAAGAATCTTCTGGGAAGAATAATAGATGCTACAGGCCGTCCTTGTGATGATAAGGGAGAATTAATTCCTGAAAGCTATTATCCGGCTATTGCAAATCCTCCTGCTCCAAATGACCGTGTTGATATTAATCGTCGTATAGTTACTGGAGTTCGTGCTATAGACTCATTGCTTACTGTAGGTAAGGGACAGCGTCTTGGTATTTTTGCCGGCTCTGGTGTTGGTAAATCTACACTTTTAAGTATTATTGCAAGAAACACCAATGCAGATATTAATGTAATTGGTTTAATTGGTGAGCGTGGACGCGAGGTTTTAGACTTTGTGAACAGAGACCTTGGAGAAGAGGGAATGAAGCGTTCTGTTCTTGTTGTTGCAACAAGTGATGAGCCTTCAATCTGTCGTTTACGTGCAGCTCAGGTTTGTACTGCTATTGCAGAATATTTCCGTGATCAGGGTAAAGATGTTATGCTGATGATGGATTCTATGACCCGCTTTGCTCATGCTCAGCGTGAAATTGGACTTGCAGCAGGGGAGCCTCCTGCGCAAAAGGGCTATCCACCAAGTGTTTTCGATATGATTCCAAAATTGCTGGAGCGTTCCGGTACAAATAAAAAGGGAACTATTACTGCCTTTTATACTGTTCTTGTAGACGGTGATGATATGAATGAGCCTATTACAGATAAGGTTCGTGGAACCTTGGATGGCCATATTGTATTAAACCGCCGTCTGGCTCAAGCCTATCATTATCCTGCAATTGATGTTTTACAGTCTATTTCCCGTCTTTCAAAAAGAGTTAGTGGGGCTCAGACCCGTAAGGCTGTTGGACAGCTTCGCAACTGGATGTCCCTTTATCAGGATAATGAAACTATGATTACTGCTGGTATCTATCAGAAAGGAAATTCTCCTTCTGTTGATATGGCAATAGATAAGCATGAGGAGATTGAAGAATTCCTGAAGCAGGAAGAATATGAGCCTTGTCCGATAGAAGAAACTCTTTCTAAGCTTTCGGCTCTTACAGGAATTGAAATTCCGGAAGAAGAATATGTAGAAAATCCTGCTGTATCTATTCCAACAACAGCACAGATAGTGGATAAAGCTAAACAACAAGCTGAATGAAAAAGTTTTCTTTTGAACTGGAAAAGGTTCTTGAATTCCGCAATTTTGAAAAACAGCAGGCAGAAGGCGAACTTGCAAAGGCTCTTGCTGTTGAAAATGAAATTAACAACAATCTGAAAATAATAGCTCAGCAGTATGCTGCCGTAAAGGCTTCAATGAAGGGCTCTCACGATTTTCAGGATATAATTGCACAAAGTCAATATAACAATCTGCTTGATTATCAAAAGGAAGAGCTCTTAAAGCAGCTGGCGGAAGCAAAGCTGGTTTCTGAACAAAAAAGAGATGTCTTACGCGAATGTATGAAAAAAACTAATGCATTGGAAAAGCTTCGCGAAAAAAAACTTGCTGAGTGGAAGGACGCAGCTGATTACGAAGAAGCAGAACTGCTGGATGAAGTGGGAAATAAATTAAAATAACAGGGGCTTATTAAAAAATCAGTGTGTGGGTCCCAGCGACGGAAAAAAAAAGCAAGAAATCTACCGCCCTTCGCTTGAAGCCTGGCTGCGCCGGCTTCTGCGCTGGCGGGTCCTTCTTACTTTCTTTTTTCCTGCGTCCCACACACTGATTTTTTAATGCGGATTACAAAATATTTCTTTTGAAGCTGGGTCCCGCAAATCATTTTTTCATAAGTTAATTCTTAATGCTTAATACTTAAATGCGCTTCCACCAATGAACTCGCGGATTATAGAGCGAGGAGGTACTGAGGTTGGTGAAATTGTTGCAAAATTTTCCAGGAACTGTAAAAGTCTGCGGGCTTCACCGTATTCTTTTTCCATTGGGGTAACCTGACGCAAAAGTGGAGCCGCATATACTCTTAAAACAGAAAGTTCGTAGTCTAAAGCGGTGTTCAAAACTGCATCTGCATTATTCTGGAATGGGAAAATGTGCAGCTCTTCGCCTCTGCGAACACTAGGCCACATTTCAATTGTTCCTGCTGCAGGCTTTCCGCGGAAGTTATTGTCGCGAACAATGCGGCGGATAAGTCGGTTATCACTTGTAGAAATGCGGTTATGGTCGTCAAGATTAAGCTGAGTAAGTGCAGAAAGGTAAATCTTAAACTTAAGCTCTGGTGCAACCTTTGGAGTAAGCTTATCATTCAAGCCGTGAATACCTTCCATAATAAGAATCTCGTTTTCTTTTAAGGTCATCTTATTCTTATCTTCAAAGTAGGCTGTTCCAGAATGGAAGTCGTAGGTTGGTATGATTATTTCCTTTCCGTTAAACAAATCAACCAGCTGATTATTTAAAAGCTCAATATTTAAGGCTTCAAGACATTCATAATCAGGTTTTCCATCTGAGTCTAAAGGAGTTTTATCGTGTCCTAAATAATAGCAGTCCAGACTGATTACCTTTGGAGTATAACCCATTGCCTGCAATTCAAGCGCAAGTTTTTTTGCTGAGGTTGTTTTTCCCGAAGAAGAAGGTCCAGCAATTAAAACAACTCTAACCGTACCTTTCTGTACAATTTGAGAAGCAATCTTTGAAATATTTTTCTGCTGGAAGATTTCGGTTATTTCTATAAAATCATTGATTTTGCGGTTTGCAATGAGCTCATTCAAGGAAGCTGCAGAAGTAACGTTCATGCGTTTTCCCCAGTCCTTGTATTTACTGTAAACATCGAATAGTTTTGGCTCATCCTTAAATTCATTTAAAGCATCTGGATTGTTTGATTTAGGGAAACGTAATAAAAATCCGTCTCCATATTTCATCAGTTCGTAGGTTTTCAATACACTGGTAGAAAGAACAAGTGGACCAAAGTATAAATCAGAGAAATCACCAATAGAATTGATTTTAATTGTTGGGGTACAGTTAAATTTAATCTGTTTTCTGGTTTCTACAAGTCCTAGCTTTTCAAAAAGTTCAGCAGCTTCTTCATAAGGAATTTCTTCGGTTGTGATTGGAATGTCTTTTTCAACAAGCTTTTTCATTTCCTGGCTAAGCTGTGAAAGCTCTTTATCTGTAATTTCAGATTTATTTTCAAGAGTGTAGTAGTAGCCGTAACCAAGACTATGACCTACCAGCAGGCGGGCCTTTGGAAACAGATTGTGAGCAGCAGTAGCCAAAAGAAGGCACAAAGAGCGTCGGTACACAGAGGCTCCTTCTTTTGAGTTACTTAAAATCGGTTCAATTTTTGCCGTGTAGCTAAGCGGCATGTCTAATGGACAGATTTCATTATTAATTTTAACTGCAAAAATGCTTTCTTTTGGGAGTCCGAAATTGTCAAGAATCTCTGAAACTTGGCTTCCGTATGGAATATCTTTTTTAGTTATTTCTTTATCATCTTTTATAAATGTTATGCTGATGTTTTTCATATTAGTACCTCGTAAAACAAAAAAGTAACTCTTTCCGATTATTAAATTATAAGGTGAAAATACGGATTTTCAAAGAAAAATCAGTAAAAAGAAAAGGGGGGCGTTGCGGGGGGAAAACTTTTGTTTTCCCCCTGCAGAGAGGGTAGCGGAAGCCCTAGGGCTGGAGCGAGGGGGAGACTTCCCCCTCCTTGTATAATATTGAACAAATTTTCTATTTATGTTATTATTTTTAGATAAATTAGTATTTTATTATATTAAAGGAGTTCCTAATGTCAGGACATAGTAAGTGGGCCACCATTAAACATGCAAAGGGTTTGGCCGATGCAAAACGTGGTAAGATTTTTACAAAATTTATTAAGGAAATTTCTATTGCTGCACGTATGGGCGGTGGGGACCCTAACGCGAACCCTCGTCTTAGAACTGTAATCATTAAAGCTCGTGCTGCTAACATGCCTAAAGATAACATTGAACGTGCTATCAAAAAGGGTACTGGTGAAGACGGTGGAGCAGCATACGAAGAGTATCTCTACGAAGGTTATGCTCCTGGTGGAGTTGCAGTAATGGTTGAAGTTCTTTCTGATAACAAGAACCGTGCTGCTGCTGATGTTAAGAACATCTTTGCTAAGAATGGTGGAAACCTTGGAACTACAGGTTCTGTATCTCGTATGTTCCAGAGAAAGGGAACTATCGAACTTGATGCTGAAAAGGTATCTGAAGATGAAGTAATGGAAGTTGCTCTTGAAGCAGGTGCTGACGATATCGTAAATGAAGACGGAGTTATCACTGTAACAACTGCTCCTGATTCCTTCTCTGCTGTAGCAGAAGCTCTTCAGGACAAGGGTTTTGAAACACTTTCTGCTGATGTAGGAATGGTTCCAGATGCTTACACTCCAGTAGATAAGGATACAGCTGCTAAGGTTCAGCGCCTCATCGACCGTCTTGAAGACAATGATGATGTTCAGAACGTATACCACACAGCTGAATATCCAGATGACTTCGAGCCAGAAGAGTAAGGATAAAAAGTGCAAATAGTTGTGAAAGTTTAGAACAATCTTTTTGCATTTACCTTTAGATAAAAACCGCTCGCTATCGAGCGGTTTTTTTTTGATATGATTAGTGATAAGAAAGTCTTTTCTTCTCTGCCGGGAAGTGAAATAGTAAATAATTCCTCAGAAAAGCTTGCTGCTAAAGGCCAAAACAAGATACTCCGGGTGCTTGGTATAGACCCAGGGCTTGCAAATACTGGTTTTGGTGTTGTAGATTTTTCAAATGGACGATACCGCATGGTAAGTTATGGTTGTATTACTACAAAAGCTGACCAGCCTCATGGAGAAAGGCTGCTTACAATTTACAGCAGGCTATGTGCCATAATTGCAGAGTTTGAGCCAGATGAAGCCGGTATGGAAACTCTTTATTTTGCAAGAAATGTTTCTTCGGCTATGGGAGTTGCAGAAGCCCGAGGTGTGGTAACCTTATGTCTGGCTCAGCATAACATAAGGCTTGGAGAATATACTCCTAATCAAATAAAGCAGGCTGTTACAGGAACCGCCTCTGCAGATAAAGAGCTGGTTGAACGCTATGTAAAGATTCTTCTTGGCCTGCAGACAGAACCTAAGCCTGATCACGCCGCTGACGCTCTGGCAGGGGCTATTACTCATCTACATTTTAATTCCAATTCCAATTCTTCTTTATAATTTTCTTTTCTAATTTATAATATTTTGTTATCTTTAAAATATGAATAAATCAGATTTGAAAAGAAACTACTTTATGCTTGATGGTCGTTTTGCTCGTAAGGGGTATGACTGGTGGTGGCATAATTTTACTGCTGTTAATGAAAAAAGTGGGGAAGAAAGAGCTTTTTTTATAGAATATTTTACCTGTAATCCGGCTTTAGCAAATCAGAAAAAAGATGAAATGCCTCTTTTAGGACAGGCCCCGGAAAATAAAGAAAAAGGAATAAAACCAAGTTATCTTATGGTAAAGTGTGGCTGCTGGGGAGAAGAAGCTTGTCAGCTTCATAGATTTTTTGCCTGGAAGGATGTAAAAGTAGGACATAATTCTGACGGTTTTTATATTTCTGCTGCTGATTGTTCTGCAAGTGAAAAAAGCATCAGCGGTTCTGTTCAACTTTCACGCCAAGATGTTGAAAAGCACCCTGAATGGATGTGTGATGCTGGAAGTATGAGCTGGGATATTAAGATAGAAAAGAAGATTGCCTTTAATGTAGGATACGGAGCCTGTGATCTTTTTAGAAAGCTTAAGGCTTTTGAAATGTTTTGGCATGCTGAAGGTATGAAGTCTCTTTATAGTGGAAAAATTACTGTAAATGGGGAAAGTTATATTATAAAGCCAGAGTGTTCCTATGGTTATGCAGATAAAAACTGGGGAGGTGATTTTACTTCTCCATGGGTATGGCTTTCTTCCTGTGATTTAGTCAGTCGAATTAGTGGAAAATGCCTTGAAAACTCTGTCTTTGATATTGGTGGTGGAAGACCAAAGGCCTTTGGAATAGCCATGAACCGCAAGCTTTTAAGTGATTTCTTTTATGAAGGAAAATCTTATGAATTTAATTTTTCTAAATTCTGGACCTTATGCCGTACAAAGTTTGATTGTAAAGAAAGTGATGATAAGATTATCTGGTATGTAAGGCAGGAAACTGTAAAAGCTGTAATGGAAACTTCTGTCGAGTGTGATAAAAAGGATATGCTTCTAATCAATTATGAAGCTCCAGATGGAGCAAAACGCCATAATAGATTGTGGAATGGTGGTAATGGCAGGGGTATTGTGAAACTCTATAAGAAAAGCGGATTTGCCGGACATAAGTTAGACCTTATTGATGAAATAGAAGCGGGTCATATAGGTTGTGAGTGGGGCGAATACTGCTGATTTAGTTAAAGTTCTTTAGGGTAATATAACCTTCCATATCCCTATTCAAGCTGGCATTTGAAAATTTTAGTGGGATTCCGCCTTCCATTGGGTTAGGAATGGTAAGTAACAGTTTGGAGCCGGAAAGGGCTTCTTGGCTCGAGGCATTTGAAGGAAGGTTAAGGCTTGCTGTGTAGTCAGTACTTTCATCAGGTAAAAGCTTTGGCAGCTCCCAATCAGAAAAAGGATTATCCCATTGAGCAATAATTTCACCTTCTTTTACAAGAAGAAGCCGAGCCTGCCAGTTATAGTAAAAGGGTGCATAGCCCTTATTGCTGATTGTAATTTTTACTTCAAGTCCTTCTTCTGTAGAATCTACCTCTGCATTGCTGCAATATAAATCATAGCCCAGCTTCTTAGAAGCCTCCCAGCCAACCTTTCTTTCTTTTTGGCTTCTGTTTCCGTAAAAGGCAGCATCATAAATAAGCCAGCTGCAATGAGTTGCCTGCAGACATTCGTCAAAATCCTGATAGTAGTCTGCATATTTTTCTCCTCTTAAAAAGGGAACTTGATTTTCTGGTCTGAATTCTCCGCCAATTACAGCAGTCTTCCATTTTACTGTTTGATTGGTATTTTTCAGTTGGGTCATAAAGAACCAGCTTTTACTGTCATCTATAGTGTCTTCTGTAAAAGAGTCATCGTGATAGCCAATGTTTTCAAGAGAGGAAAGAATTGATGAGCTTGGATAGCGGGTCATTGTAAAGGTCTTGTTAAAGCTTGAAGAGAAACATTTGTATAAGGCCTCCTGCTGGCTTTGGTCCGGCATTTTATCGCCTTCGTGTCCTTGTGTCTGGGTATAATAGTAGTTGTGCCATTCACCCCAGTGTCCGATAAAGCCGCAGAAAATAAAAGCAATACGTTCATCTCCGTCATATTTTTCACCAAGTTCTTTTATAAAGTCACATATATAATCAATACAGGTTTGGTTTGTATAATCTGGAAAATACTGTTCTTCATTAGTTGAAGGATTAAGGTAATAGATTTTTTCTATTCCATCATCCCAGAAAAAATCTGGTACACCAGATTCCAAATCAGGATAGTCAAGATAAATTCTAAAAACTGTCTGATGGCCCCGAGTCTTTATTTCTTCCAGATTTTCTTCAATTGGCGAAAAATCATATATTCCCTTTTGTGCTTCAATTTGATTCATAGGAATATAAAAAAACTCCAGGCTTGTTGGAATTGCATTATTAGTGCCCATAAAGGGAGCGAAGCCCTTAAGAGGATTTGCTTCATCTACCTGCTGATATGCAAGAAGCTGACTTTCATTAAGGTCTTCTGATGAATTAGCATTACTTGGATTCGAATTACAGGCTGTAAGAAAAAATAAGATCAGAGCAAATGGAAGTATTCTTTTCATAATTTTTTTTTATCACTTAAAAGATGATTTGTAAATAGTGCTTTTCTACCTTATAATTTAACTATGAAAAAAAATCCTTTATTCTTTTTATCGGTTTTATTAATTTCCGGCTCTTTTCTTTATTCACAGAACTATAAAAGTGACTACAAACCTTTTCATGGAGCTTCTTTGCCTGTCATAAATATTGATTCTCACTCCAAAAATGAAGATTTTGTGACAAAGCCTCTTTCGTATGGTGTAAAAAAACAAATGCTGACTTGGGGACAGACCTCTTCTAAGCCTGATCCCTGGTATGAAGATTGTTCTATTTCAATAACTGATGAAAATGGACAAGCTTTTATGGATAAGGCTCTGGCCCGGGTTAAGGTTCGCGGAAACTGGACCAGCTCTTATGATAAAAAATCTGTGAGGATTAAGTTCCAGGAAAAGCAGGGAATGCTGGGCCTGAATGGGGGAGAGGAATTTAAAAATTGGGTTTTACTATCCTCTTATAAAGACTGGTCTATGCTTAGAGATTTTACTGCACAGTATATAAGTAAACTGATTTCTCCTTATTATTCCAGTGATTGCCGTCTGGTTGAAGTTTATATTAATAAAAAATATTGGGGAGTTTATCTTCTTGCTGAGCTTCAAGAGGTTTCAAAAAATCGTATAAACATTACAAAGCCTAAGGGAAAATATGAAGGAACTGATATTGGTTATCTTTTAGAGCATGATTCTTACTATAAATATGAAGATCCTGCAGATACCTTTATTCTGAACTATCAGCTTCCTATCAAAGATATTGAAGGCAAGGAAGCTAGTGAAAAGCTTTTAATAAAGGGCTTTACTATAAAGAGTGATTTAGATTCTCCAAAGCAAAGAGATTTTATTGAAAATTATATGACTCTTCTTTGGAAGCTTTGTTATGAGGCTGCTTATAATAATAAATTTTATAAGTTTAATGATGAAAAAAGTGCTTTAATTCCTTCGGAGGCAAAGGATTGTCTGCAATGTATTTCGCCTGTAATTGAAGTTGATTCTTTAATCTGTATGTATGTTTTGAGCGAGATTTATTGTGATGCAGATTTATATTGGACCAGCTTTTATATGGATTTGGATTTAGGACCTGAAGGAAAGGGCAAACTAACCTTTGAGGCCCCCTGGGATTTTGATTCTGCCCTGGGAAATAAAAACTTTTGTTCAGATGGTAAGGGCTATTATGCTGCAAGACTTGGTTATGATACGGATCTTCATAATTATGGAACCTGTAATCCCTGGATGATGATTTTTGTTTCTTGTGATTGGTTTCAGGCTCTTGTTAAAGAGAAATGGAAGCAGGTTCAGGAAGCTGAAGTCTGCAAAAAAATTGTAGATAATATTCATTTTATTTCTAATCAATATGAAGAGGCTTTTAAGCGTAATCAGAAAAGGTGGAAGAATGCAGGACAGGCCTGGCGCTTTGGAACTGAATTAAGTAAGGAAGCCGCTGCCTGTAAAAGTCAGAAGCAGGCTGCAGATTTTCTTGCAACCTGGCTTGAAAGACGTTTTACAGGCTTGGACCAGTTATGGGGTCAATAAATTACTTTAAGGCTTCTTCAATAACCTTAAGGTTCTTTTCCATGATAGAAAGATAAGTGCTGCCACTATTTGCCTGCTTTAGGGTTGTTGACTGAATTGAATCCAGTGTGAGCACTTTTGCATTTTTTGCCTTTGTGTTCTGGACAATTGTATTTGCAATTTTTCCGTCACCACTTTCAATCTTAAAAATGCACTTTAAACCAAGTTCATCAACCTTCTTTGCAAGGAAGATAATTGTTTCAAAACTTGCTTCTGTTTCTGCTGAACAGCCTACGAAAGCTGCAAAGTATTCTAAGCCGTAGTCTTCAACAAAGTAGCGGAATGGGAAACGGTCTCCAAAAAGAAGAGTTTTTTTACTTCCATTATTAACTGCGGCTGCGAATTTTGAATCCAGAGAATCAAGCTTTGCTGTATAGGCAGCAAGATTTGTTTTATAAGTTGCTTCGTTTGCAGCATCTTTTTCGCAAAGTGCCTGGCAAATTTCTCCACAAAGGATTTTTGCAAATCTTACAGAAAGCCAAACGTGTTCATCATATTCTACTTCGCCATCGTGGTGGTGATGATGTTCGTGTTCATCTTCGTCTTCATCGTCATGATGGTGATGTTCGTGTTCATGTGCTTCAGCTTCGTGCTCGTGATCATGGTCGTGATCATGGTCGTCGTGGTCAGCATCTTCATGCTCGTGATCATGGTCATCGTCATCGTCATCATGGTCGTCGTGGTCAGCATCTTCATGATGGTGGTGATGCTCACTTGCCTGCATACCTTCCTTCATTTCTTCGGCTTTAACTTTTCCTTCAAGAACTTCCATCAGGTTAATAACCTTCATGTCTTTGTTCTTTGCATTTTTAAGGGCATCTTTTACCCAGTCGTCACTTTCTCCACCAACATAGATAAAAATATCTGAGGTAGAGATTTTTGCTATATCCTTAATAGAAGGCTGATAAGAATGAAGATCAACTCCATTTCCCATCAGAAGGGTAAGCTCTACATTTTTTGCTTTGTCGCCAATAATTTCACGAGCCCAATCATATTCTGGGAAAATTGTTGTAACGACCTTTACTTTTTTTGCTTTTGCGGCAAAAAGTGAAGTTGTAAGTGCCAGGAGAATTGCTGCTCCGGCGATCATTTTTCTTAATTTCATTTTATACTCCTATGCAATTGCTTTTTCGTCCAGACATTTTTCAAGCTCTGCCTTGATTTCTGTCTGATTATATCCCTTTCCGATAAATACAATCTGATTTTCTCTATCTCCGAATTCCTCATCCCATTCTTCCTTTACATCAGGATTCTGTTCGAGGAAGGCTTTTTTCTGTTCTTCAACAAGAGCGTCAATCCAGTAAGAAACTTCCATTACAGAAGAATTACGGCCTGCCTGTTCAAAAAGCTGAACATCTGCATCAGCATCTGAAAACCAGATATAGCCCTTTGCTCTGATAAGCTGACCCGGATAACGGTTGTTTACGAAATCCATAAAGCGCTGACGATTAAATGGACGCTTTTCTTCATATACGAAGCTTGAGATTCCATATTCGTCGGTACAACCTGCTGTCTTCTGGTTAAGGCTATTGATTGCCTTCTGGATAGCTGATGAAGAATCGATCTGTTCAAAGTTGAATGGCTCTTTAGTTGTGATTTTTGAAAGCTCTATACTACCATTTACACTATGATAGATAGGAGCTCTGGTCTGGAATTCACGAACAATTGTTTCAACTTCCTTCAATTGGTCTTCAGTAAGCAGGTCGCATTTATTTAATACTATAAAATTACAGAACTCAATCTGATCAACGATGAGGGTAGAAATCTCTTCGTCGGTAAGATTATTCTGATCTAGTTTTTCTTTATCATCCTTTTTCTTTTTTAAATCGCTTAAAAACTCACGGTAGATTCTGTCTGCATCAACTACAGTTACTACCGAAGTAAGATAGACGTTTGTATCGGGATTATCTTCCTCATAAGCAAGGAAGCTTGCAGAAACTGCTCCTGGATCACTAATTCCTGAAGCTTCAACGAAAACAACTTCTACACTGTCAATTTTAGAAATCTTTTCTATCTGTTTAATAAATTCGTCGCGTAAGGTGCAGCAAATACAGCCGTTCTGAAGCTCGAACATAGGACATTCAGCAACGTTTGCGCCTTCCTTCTTCAAAATAGAAGCATCAACATTTATGCTTCCCATATCATTTACAATCAGGGCAACACGGCGGCTTTCCTGTCTAAGCAGGTTATTAAGCAATGTTGTTTTTCCTGAACCAAGATAGCCTGTTATTAAAACTACCGGTTTCTTATCTGTTTTTTTCATGATGATTTCCTTTCTTAAAATCTTCCACTTATCTTTTCTATAAGATAAAAAGTGGAGAACTGGTAAATAAGGAAATCTTAATTAAATAACAAGCTTGATTTTCTGCGATACTAGAGTTGCCGGAGCAAGCAGAAGGGCAGAAACAATGATAAGAGAAATATAGTAGGAATGAAAAAACTCTACCGATGCCAGAACTGCATCGCTGAATAATTTATTTGTATTGTGTAAAATCTGCAAAACAAGACAAATTGCACAGTCTTCTTCATGGCAGTGCTCTTCGTGTCCTGCATGGAAGCTTTCAAAACTTATAGCAGCAAATATAGAAAATAGAAGAATCAGTGCTATAAAGGAAAAGCTTTTTTTGGGGCTACACATTATCTGACTCCTTTTGTTTAGAAAGACAATCTGTGCAGAGTCCATAAAAAACTGTTCTAAGAGGATTAATTACAAAGCCGTGTTCTGTTTTAAGGTGTCCGCCAAGTTCCTGAAGCTCTTCGCATTCAAGATGAATTAAGCGGCCACATAATTCGCATTTTAAGTGGAAGTGTTGTTCATTAGCTTTACAATCTTCACCTGCATATTCAAAGCAGGCTGCAGAATGGTCATCTATAAAATATTTTTGGATTTTGCCTTCTGAAACCAACTTTTCTAACTGGCGGTATATTGTTGCAATTCCGATAGAAATCTTTTTTTCTTCAAAATGGATGCGTACGTCTTCTGCTGTAAAATGCTTTCCCTGCATTTCTCGAAGGTAAGAATAAAGTAAATCCTGCTGTTTTGTCTTGTAGGCTGCCTTTTGCATTTTTGCACTCCAATTTGATAACGATTATCAAATTATACGAATTGCAAATAAAATGTCAATTGAATTTGAGAATTATTATCAAATTTAGAGAAAAAAAAATCCGGAATATTTATCAATAAATTCGCAGGCTTTTCAGATATTTCTTATGCTCTTCTGTGACTCTAAAGCTTTCAATGGCCTTTTGAATTGTTTTATTATGAGTCCAGATCTCCAGCTTATGCTTTTCTAAATAGGGGAGGCTTGCTTCGTATTGCTTTGCAAGGGCTGTTGCAAAATACCAGGCCTGCATCATTTTAAGGTAGTAGTCATCTTGGTCTTGGGGGCCTTTTTTGCCTGCAACCCATTCAAGATAGATGGGGTCAAAATCCTGGTCCAGGAATTCATTCATCAGCATGCGCATAGCAAAACGGGCTGTGTAAATATGGTCCGAGGCAATCCATTTTTTTATGAAGGGGAGCAGGCTCTGGTGATTTTTCTTAAAGCACTTTGGGCTGGACTGATCGCAAACGGGCCAGCAGTCAATATAGGGAAGAAAGCTTTCTACCTGTTCGATACAGAGGTTAAAATCCTTAGTAAGGGCAATCAGAAAAAAGTGCAGCATGTTTTCTTCAAAGTATTTGTGAGGCAGTTCCTTCAAAAAATCAGCTTCCTCTGGACTGGAATGAATCTCTTTGGCAAGGCTTCTCAGTTGAGGGGTGCGTACTCCAATCATTGTCTCTTTTGAAATGTTTGGAACCAGAGGGCTTTGAAAGTCTCTGTAAGCTAAATCTTGAACTTGAAAAAGTCTTTCTCTGATTGTCATAGACAGCTCTTCTTGTGAATCTTACAAAATGCCCTGTAAAACCGTTATATTTCTTTTCATTCCATGCTTGTCTGCAACAGAAGGAAACTTAAAAATCTTTTTACAGTCATCTTTGTATTCATCTATATTTTCACTTAAGGAATCTCCAAGATATAAAGAATCTCGGGAATATTTTTTTTCGTCACCATAAAGGGCTCCCGGATGTTCTGAAAGATAATTGCTTTCTAATTCCTTTTGACCACCGCTTAAGATTCTGGCTGCTTCATTCATGCCTTCTCCTATGTAGTTTAAATGTCGGGCCATATCAAAAAATGGGACAACCTTACCAATTAAGGCTGAAGCACGAATAGACAGAGTTATTGCATTTTCTGTTTTAATATTTTTAAAGCCGGAAACTATAGAAATCAGTAAATTCAAGGCAAGCTTCTGATCAACTTTATCTGCAACAATATAGCAGCCGTCTCCTGTTGGAACAAAATGTGAAATCCTTATTTTCCCGCTGCTTGAAATCTGGTTTGAAAAAATCTGAGTGGCCAGATAACGCTGAAAAAGATAGATTTTGTATACCTGATTTCTGGTTGTGTCCTTAGAAAAGCCTACTATATCAATAAGAATTATTAATTTTTCTTCTTCATGAAATTTTGTCATTAAATCTGAAAAGGTTTCAGTCATTTTCATAACCGTTTCAGCGTGATTTTCATTTAAAAATGAGGGAATATTTGAAATGTTTAAGCTTCCCTTTGTAAGAGCCTTTTCTGTTGTTATTAAATCTGAAAAATGCTTCATTGTTTTATCCTTATTAATATAGTATAAAACAATTTATAGGCTTCGGCTATTAAAAAATTGAAGGCATTAAGTCACATATTTTCTTATTCACGAAAAGACTTTTTTCTTCTATAATGGTTACATGTTCAATTCACTTACAGGAATTATTACGGGTAAATTTCCCAAACAGATTTTTTTAGACACTAATGGAGTGGAATGGGATTTATGCGTTCCAGATTCTAATCTTGATATGCTGCCTCCTCTTGGAAATGAGGCGAAAATCTACACCTGGCTGCAGCACACAGACCAGCTGATGACCCTGTACGGATTCGCAAGTGCTGATGAAAGGACTGTCTTTTTAGATTTACTGAAGGTTGATGGAGTTGGCCCTAAAGGTGCAGTTAAAATTATGAGTTCTGTTTCTTCTTCCCGCTTGATGGACGTTCTTGAGAAGGGCGATTTGGAAATGCTGGAGAAAATTCCTGGGGTTGGCAAGAAAACTGCTGGTAAGATGATGCTTACCTTAAAGGGAAAACTGAAGCTTAGGGATAATACTGGTGATGTAATTAGAGTCACAGCTGCAAGTCCTTATGCGGATCTTGTTTTGTCTTTGGCCAGCATGGGCTATGATAAAAAGCTTGTTGAACAAAAGGTTGCCCAACTGGTTGAAGTGCTTACAAGCGAAAGTGATTTTGCCTCAAAGAGTCAGAAGGAAAGGGAGGATATAATTTTCCGCCGCGCAATTGTAGAGCTTTCTTAGTTTCGTTATACTCCTATTTATGACTAACAACTTGATATTTGAAGCTCCAAGAGAGATTTCTTCAGCCTTTATTGATTCTTCTGTCAGAATGGGAGTAGCCCAGTCTGTCCTTTTGGTTCAGGATAATTTAACTGAATGCTTTGCCGCCATGGAATGTGACGGCGTAATATACCGCGAAAAATTCAATGCATTTTGGGTCTTTACTAAAACTAAGGTCCATTTTGAACGTCGCCCTGACTGGCGTGAAATTGTAACAGCAAGAACCTTCCCAATTGATAATATGGGGATGAGAACTCATGTAAATACACAAATCCTTGATAAGGAAGGAAAAACTCTTCTGCTTGCAAACCAGGAAGCTTGTGTTTTAAGTCTTGAAAATCATCGTCCTGTAAAAATAACCAGCCTGCCGTATCCAAAAGAAGGTTTTCCTCAACCTCTTTATACAGAGCCTTTTGAACGTTTTCCAAATGATTTTACAGAAGAGGAATTTGTTTTTGAACAGGAAATCCGTTCCTGCCATATAGATATGTCTCATCATATGAATAATATTGAGTATATCAAGCTTGCAATGTGTGTCTTTTCTGATGATTTCCTTTTGAGTCATCAGGTAACTGATTTAGAGGTTCACTACACCGGTGAAAGCAAGGAAGGACAGCTTCTTCGTGTTTATCGCCGTGATTCTAAGGAAATACCGGGAAAAACTTATATTCATATAAAAGAAGGACAGCGCTGTGTTTTTGAATGCTGTCTTATTTTGAAGTAGTTTTATTTCAGCAAAAGAAATTTTGTTCCCCAGATAAGCAGTGAATAAAGGGCAAAAATAAGCAGAAAAAGAATAATCCTCTTTTTATAGTGTTTTTCAAAGGTCTTAATTATCTGGGGCAGGTCTGGTATTTCAGGTATCTGTGGAATAAAGCTTTTTGCAATTTCTATTCCGGCGTATAGCTCGTTTATGTAAGCATATTCCTGTCTGACAAATTCTGCCAGTCCTTTAGATATACTTTTATTTTTTATAATTGGCCTGCTGATTTTTAAGCTTGTTGCCCCATACTTTTGAAGATAGATTATAATTCTGATTATTGCCCAGATAGCAATCAATATAAATATGGCTATTGCAACATAGCGGGAAGGCTTTTCTCCAAAAGGTTTTATTACAAGAATAAGGCAGCCAAGCAGGTTTGCCAGAAAGGACCAGAGGGTATTTATAAGAGTATTTTTGAAAATTAAGGAAAGCTTATCATCAATTTTTTGATAACAGGACTGATAAAGTTTTTCTTCTATCTTTTTTTCAATTTTAGGCAGCAGGTATTTTGAGACCTCGCGAAAAACAATCATAATTACAGAAAGATCATCTATAAGGCCCAGGCCGGGAATTGCATCTGCTATTACATCAGTTGGAAGAATTAAATAGAGCAGGGCTCCTATAATAGTAATTTTAAGACGGAGAGGAAGCTCCGGAGATTTGAATTTTTCCCAAAGGAATAAGACCTTGTCCCAAACTTTTTTGATTGGACCACGATTCATTGCTGAAAGCTTTTTGTCTACCTGGTCCTGGGCTTCAGAAAAATCATTAGAAGCGGCTGCTTCTCCCAATTCCTTTGACCGTTCAAGTGCTTTTTTTAGGGTCTTTGTTTTTTTGTGATTCTTGTCTTTCACAACTTTATTATAATTCAGATTGTCTAAAAGGACACTATAATTTGGCTGAAAAATATGCTAAAATGAAAATATGAATGAAAATGAAGATTTTTCCACAATTGTTCGCGCAGATTTAAGAGATAGATATGATGAACAGGATAATAAACTGCGCCCAACCATGCTTGCAGATTTTCTGGGGCAGGAGAGTGTAAAGAAAAATCTTTCAACCTTTATTGA
>JAIKYB010000077.1 GCA_024683675.1 Treponema sp. | reverse complement strand
AAAGAGAGGGGGCTACAGAACTTATGGAGGAGACAGAAAGAATGTGCTGGCTGAATCATCCTCTTTTGAAATGCTTATCCCACAGGGTAAGGGCTATAGCCAGCTTTTAATTCAAAACAAGTGGGCTACAGAAAATGGTCAGAATGGCTGGGAAAAGGATTTTTCTTTCGAGATTGAAAAAATTGAATTGAAGAAAGATTCTGCTCTGGCTATAGATTATTCACAAAATTCTTATGTTGATGAAAAAATTGAACTGCTTAGAAATATAAATAACGAGCCGGACTATAGCATTGGGCCTAATTCTATTAAGTGGACATCAAAGGAATATGCTCAAAAGGGAAATGATAGCGGATGGGCAGCAGCTTACTGGGAGTTTGAAAAGCTTACAGATTATGATGTTATAAGCGTAACTGTGAAGGGTAAAAATCCTAATCAGTATGGAATGAAGTTTGGTATACATGGGCACCGTCCTTTCCATACAAGAATTGATAATAATGAAGAAGAGACGGAAGATATTCATTCAATAATTGAAAAAGTTGTAGTTTTAGAGAATGCAGACCAATCATATACAATTCAAGTAAGCCTTGCCGATTTGTGTACTGGTGCGGTATCTTATGACCCAGATGCTGAGGTTATGCCTTTTGTGCCTACGGCTGTGGAATTCCAGAATCTTTCATTTGCCGAAGAAGGCGCCTGGACAGATAACATGGTCTGGGGTGACGACTGGACTCTGGTTATTGAAAAAATTGAGCTGATAAAAGTAACAGATACTGCTGAAGAAGATGTAAACATGGAAGTTTCTCTGCCAGAGGCTCCTGGTGAAGTTAATGTGAATGTAAAGCAGATTAGTGATGCTGGTGAAAGTGATAAAGGCACAAACCCACAAGTCATTGAGGCAAAGGAAGGTTCTTCCATCGTCTTTATAGCAGAAGCCGGTTATGATTCATATACCTGGACGGTAGACGGCGAAGAAGTTTCAAGTGGAGCTGCTTCAGGTTATACCTTGAACCTTGCAGAAGAGCCATTTAGTCAGGCTCCTGTAGGCAGCATTTTTGCTATTGTATTGCTGGCACACAAAGAAGAAGGTGACTTGGATCACTCTTATACAGCACAGGTAAAAGTAATTGAGTAAGGGGTGGAATGTTATGAACAAAGGAAAAAGTGAGATAAAAAATCTTCTTTCATTATTAATTTTGGGAATGGTGTTTATAACAAGCTCCTGTACCTGGTTTTCTTCTTCAAAATTGGATGAGAATGAAAACGAAAGTATTGAAGGTAAAAAGGCTACTCTTTATATAAAGGTTAGCAATAGTGGAAAAAATGTACCAAAAAATAAAAGCCGAACAATTAAGGCAGAGGATTTTACAAAGAATAAATTTACAAATGTAGTTCTTAAGGGTAAGTATTTTTCTTCAAGTGAAGAAGAAGTGCTTTTGACCGCAGAAAGTCTGGATGATTTAGCTGCCACAATTACTGTAGACAGCGGATTTTGGGATTTTACACTGTCGGCAGAATACAATGGAGTTCTTTTTTCTGATACAAAATCTTATACAGTAAAAAGCGAAGGTACAAACACGGTTAGCTTTAATCTTAAAGCAGTGGAAGATTTTGGCGGATGTGAAATAAGCTTTACCTTTGCGCAGACAACTGTGGAAAAGGCTTTGGTTAGCCTGCAGAGTTTGCAGGGAGCAGGTGGAACAACGCTTATAAATAGAGAAAACCTTCTTGTATCTTCCGTAGAGGATGGAAAAAAGTGCCAGTTCAAAAGGTCACTGACAAATGAAGCCGAGCGTCTTTCTTCTGGAAAATATCTTCTTTCTTTTGATTTTTATGGAAGCTCGGGAACTTCATCCGGGGCAGCAGATATTTTATTAAATCATTATGAAAGTTATTTAGTAATTACTGCGGGCCAGATAGCCAAAGCAGATATTAATTTGGACTTAAATGCGATTTATAACATTACTTATAAAGATGGCACTGAAAGTGTTACAGATGATGACGTAGCAAGCGGGCTTTTAATATCATCCTATTCAAAATATAGTGAGTTTGATTTACCAATCCTGACAAAAGCTGGTTATATATTCCAGGGCTGGCAAAAGAATGGTAGCGGCAATTTAATTCAAAAAATTGACAGAAACACATATGGCGATATAACTCTGCTAGCAAGTTTTATTGAAGCCAAGCTTTATGTTTCTGGTGTTGGTGATGACACAAGTGGCGACGGCTCGCTGGATAATCCTTTTGAAAGCATAGACAAAGCCTGCGAAAAGATTATAGAACTTGAATGCCCAGATACAGAATGGACAATCTGTATTGACGGCGAAGTTACGGGCCCTCATGAAGGGGCTAACACTTATGGCCTAAGTTCAATTTCAGCAGATGTCACCTTAGATCATGCTAAATCTATTACTATTACAGGAAAGAATGGACGAGATTCTAATGGTTCAATTCTTGCAGGTACAGAAGATACAAGTCATAATATTATTGAACCTGTAGATATTCTTAATAGAGGTTCCACTGGTAGTAGTAGAACAAGTCCTGTTCTCTCTATAAACACTACTGTTCCTGTGACATTAACAAATCTTAAAATTACAGGTGGAAATGGTGAAAATGGTGGTGGTATTTTTATAAAAGAAGGAGCTACTGTTTCCATTGGTGATGGTGTTTTGATTACCCAAAACCGTTCTATAAGAGGCGGTGCTATTTTTAATCAGGGAACCTTGTTTATTTATGGAACTGCAATACTTGGAAAAATAGATGCAACAGATTATGCAAGCGACGTTTCTTCTCAAAATGATACTAATAGTAGCTATGGTGGTGGAATTTATAATGGTGATACAGCAGCTACCGTTGCAACAACTACAATAATCGCAAAGCTTTACCTTGGGTATAAACTTAGCGATGATGGAGTAACCCCTGTAAAAGAAGAGCTTAAAGGTGGAATTTATTATTGTTGGGCTAATAGTGGTGGTGGAATTTACAATGCAATAAAATCCTTAGTTTATTTAGATAGTGGAACAATACAATATAATGGAGTAAAGAATTATGGAGGCGGTTTATATAATAATGATGCAAGTCGATTGGAAATGACCGGTGGAAAAATAATAAAAAATAGTGCTTCACAAACTTCCAGTGTAATGAATGGCGGTGGTGTTTGTAATGATTATCTAAATAGTGTTTTCATTATGAGCGGTGGCCTTATCAATGAAAACAGGGCCTGGTGTACTGGAACCGGAACATCTAATGGAAAAGGCGGAGGTGTTTTTAATGGCGGTAAGATGTTTATGTATGGAACTGCTGTCATTGGAAATAAAGATGCAAGCGCTAGTGCAACAGAAGATTCCTGTGGTAATAAGGCAAATATAGGTGGCGGTATATATAACGATTATAGTACTGATCGCAGGGGATATCTTTATATTGGCTATGAACCTGATGCAGATGGAATAACTCCAAAAGAAGCAGATTTTTCAGGTGGTATATACAATAATTATTCGAAAGATAATTCTAATGGTAATAACAAGGATGGTGGTGGAGCAATTTACAGTACTGCTTTTCCGCCAAATTACGGAGATGTTAGAATTGCCAAAGGAACTATAGCTTATAACTCTACAGAAGATTATGGTGGTGCATATTGTGGAAAAGAAATTACTATTATTGGTGGCTCTATATTAAATAATTCTGCGGGTAAAAAAGGCGGAGCAATTTATCTTAAAGATAATACTACATCTACTTTATCAATTGGAGGAAGTATACAAATTCCTTATACAGGTACAGAAGAAACCGGATATCAGAATGACATCTGCCCTAGTGTTTATAGTAAGACATATTATACAAAAATCAAAATCCTTTCTGCGCTTACAAATCACAGTGCTTCAAATCAATTACGAATTACACCGGAAAACTATCATGAAGGAATTCAACTTATTACCATTGATTCAGCAGCAGAAACTGATTACGCAACAGAACTGCCTAAATTTGTTATAACTCCAGAAATTCACACAGAATATAATACTCGTGCAGATTGGGAATTTAATGATTCTGGAAAATTACACAGTAGAATTCCTTTTGCTGATATTACAGTTGCATTTAGTGATCCAGACATTAATGTATCGGTGAAATACAACAATACTTATGATGCAGGGGCAGGCCTTATTCAAGGAACCAGAAAAGTTATATTCACAGCAGATCCTGGTTATACATACACCTGGATGCTTGATGATGACATAATCACAAATACTGTAGCATCTGATGATGCAATTGCGATACTGTCAGATAAGAATGATGGAACAAATAATGTTCTTACAATAAATACACTAAAACTCATTCATGGTGGAATATACGACGTGTATCTTGAAGCCACAAAAGCCGGAATTAAATATTCTTACATGGCTCAAATGAAAATTCAAAATTACTAATGGAGATATGTTTATGAAACGAATTATAAATCAATTTATTTATCTTTTCTTCATATCAATTTTTGTTTTTACTTCTTGTGTTAATGAAATAGGCAATTTTGAAAATTTGGATAAAAGTGATAGTACATCAAAACAAACTTATATTAGCATAGGTTCTGCTGTCATAGCTGATGAAATTAATAAATCTTCACGTACAATTATAGCAAACAATACAGCAGATTTAACTGATTTTGTATTAAATGGAACTCCATCTGGCGGTTCAGAGAGACAACTTGCAACAGCTGAGAATACTACAAAACTTTCTGCGGCTAGAATACCTGTTACAGCAGGTAATTGGAATTTTACGTTAAGTGCAAAGATTGGTACAATAAACTTCACAGGAACAACTTCTGCAGAAATTACCGATTCTAATACTACAGATAATCCTAAACCCATCAGTTTTGTTCTTTCTTCGAATGTTGGTTATGGTGGATTAAACATCACTATGACATTCACTGGTGCTGCTGATAAAGTTTCTGTAACCCTTATGGATGAATTACAAACCATTACGAACCATACACAAGATTTTACCACTTTTACCTCAAGTGGAAGTAATACCCATAAATTTACTTATTCTCGTGATGTAACTAAAACAGACGAACAGCTTGCAAGTGGAACTTATTTCTTAAACTTTGATTTTTATAAAATAAAAGATTCAGAAGAATTCAAACTAAACACAAGCAGAAATCTTATTCGCATAGCAAATGGAATTAATACTACTGCAAGTCTTTCTGTAAGCTTAAATGATGCTTATGAGATTACATATAAATATTATGTTGGTGACTCTGAATTAACTGATACGACAGGAATCTCTATAGCAGCAAACTCTTCTTCGCAAGTTTTACCGTATTCTTTTTCTCGTAAAAGTGAAATACTTTTACCAACTCTAACCTACAGTGATCCATCATATCAATTTGCCGGCTGGTATGAATCCAGTGATTTCAGTGGAACTCCTGTTACAAAAATTGAAAAAGGCTCTTCTGGAAACAAGACCCTCTATGCAAGGTTTGTTTCTTCTACACTTTATGTAAGCCAGTCAGGTAATAACGAAAATGATGGTATGACGGCCTCTACAGCTCTTGCATCAGTAAATAAAGCTGTAGAAAAAATTATCTCTTATGGAAATATTGCTGCAGCTTATACAATTAAAATTTCGGGAACAATTACAGGTGGAGTAAATATTGCTTCAACACTCACAACAGAAATGGCAAGTTCCCTAACCCTTGAAGGTGTGACAGGAAAGACCGGTGATACATGGGTTGATGTGCTGGATGGAGGCTTTACTGCAGGTAATACTGGCACAACACTTACATTAAGTACTATCGTTCCTGTTATAATTAAGAATCTTAAAATTACAGGTGGCTATGCTAGAGATTCTGGTGGAATTGAACTTTATGCAAAATCTTTCCTTACTATGGACAGCGGAGAAATCAGTGGTAATACAGGTCTAGATCATGCAGGTGGGGTCTATTTACATCATGGAAATGGAACTTGGAATGGCAGTTCTTATACAAATGTTATTCCAGGTGCAGTCTTTACAATGAATGGTGGTACAATTTGCAATAATACAGGTGAAGGTATAACCCTGTATGATGGTATAGCCCCAGGTGAATTTAATATGAATGGCGGAACCATAACAGGAAACTCCGGTTATGGTGTAAATATAGTTTATTCTACAGGTCCTTTCGGAAAGTTTACAATGAAAGGTGATGCCGTAGTTGCTTCTAATAATAAAGTCTTTATAAGTTGCCCTAACGGTACAAAAATTTATATTGCAGGTGAACTTACAGGATCAGCTCCTGTCGCAACAGTCACACTAAATGGTTATAACGAAAATACAGAAATAGTTACACTTGCCGAAGGTGTAACAGATACTTCACTTCTCTCTGCCGCATGTGCAAAAATTGAAGTTGCTCCAAATAACGAAACCCCATGGTACCTTACAAGTGATGGAAAACTTACATCAACAAATCCAGATGGAAATAGTATTCCTGATGATTTTGTTTTGGTCGAAGGTGCAACAATAACAACTCCACCTGAAGCATTTGGAGATTATGGTGCGTTTACATATGTTACAGACTCTCCAATAACAATACAAAATTTTTATATGTGTACACATGAAGTTACTCAGGCAGAATATGAAACATATTGTATTTATGGAGGAACTGCACCTGCTGAAACAGAGGATAAAGATCAGTATCCGGCTTATAATATCAACTGGTACGATGCAATTGTTTATTGTAATCTTAGAAGTCTTGCAGAAAACCTTACTCCTGTTTATTCAATAGGAAAAGAAGGTTCCGATGTGAAATCTATTTATCCTAAAGACTGGGATAGTATCCGCTCAAATCAAGAAAAAACAAAATTCTGTGGTCCGGATGATAGAAATTCATATTGGGATTCATCCTCTAATGTAGAAGTAATAACCATAAATCCATTAGCAGATGGCTACCGTTTACCTACAAACGTTGAATGGGAATATGCAGCTCGAGGTGGAAATGGACTTGAAAAACCTCAAACTGAGTTTAGTGGTAGCAGCACTCTTTCAGATGTGTCAAATGAATTATATGAAACAATTGAAAAAATAATGCTGCATACAGCAAATTTATTGGGAATTTATGATATGAACAGTGCAGTTAATGAATGGTTCTTAGATCCAAGTGGACAAGATGATTATCGTCGTATTTCTACAGCGCAAGATCCTATAGACTATAATGCTGCTCTAGATCCAAATGAACGAAGTTCTGGTTCTATGAAGTTAGGCTTCCGCGTTGTCCGCAATGCTGGGGCTAATGGTGGATCGAATCCTTAAGGCGGCATGCGAAGTCTTTTCGGGCCTGCAGGGGTGACCAGAGTGTTATAATCACTGTGTTGTAATCAACTTGGATTTTGAGTATATTTTAGGCATGAGTAAGAAACATAACATGCAGCTCCTGCAGGAGCTTTCTTTGAAAAATGGTCCGCTTTGTGTAGGATTGGACACAGATCCTTCTTATATCCCTGAAAATATTGTTAGCACTTATCAGAGTGCCCCGGCCGCAGTGCTGGCTTATAACAAGGCAATTATTGACCGTGTTGTAGCAGATAAATCGGCCTGCTGTTTTAAGGTGCAGATTGCCTATTACGAGGCTATGGGACTTGAAGGTATGAAGGTTTATGCTGAAACCTTGAAATATATCCGCTCTCAGGCAGGTGGCGGTCTGCTTGCTATTTCTGATATTAAACGCGGTGATATTGGTGCAACCTCTGACGCTTACGCAAAGGCTCATTTTACCGGCGATTTTGAAACTGACATTATCACAATAAATCCATACATGGGTTTTGATACCCTGCAGCCTTTTACAAAATACAGTTCTCCGGAGACGGGGGGTAAGGGAGCCTTTGTACTTCTTTGCACAAGTAATCCCGGTATGACAGATATTGAACATCAGAAGCTGGCAGGTTCAGCAGGTTCGGGGGAGGGAGGTCTTCTTCTCGAACGTGTAGGTGATGAAATTGAAAGAATTGGAAATCAGTGGCGTGATGAATGCCCTGCTTATGCAGACCAGACCTGCGGCATTTTTGGTGCAGTTGTTGGAGCTACTCAGGAAGCAGATGCGCGCTATCTTCGCGATAAGTATGCTGATACCTTCTTCTTGATTCCGGGATATGGAGCTCAGGGTGGAGCTGCGCGCATTGCGGCGACCCTGCTTGATAAGGCTGGAGGAGCAGTAAACAGCTCTCGTGGTATTTTGTGCGCCTGGAAAAAAGATGAAAAGCTGGCAGGGGCGCGGGAAGGGGGCACTCTGACAATGAATGACATTGCAGATTCAGCTGCCCGTGCAAGCCTCTTCAGTAAAGAAGATTTGCTTGCTGCAAAGGCCAGTTTGTAAGGAGAGATTATGATTAAAGATTGTCATGGAGAACCACTTCCTGTTTATGCACGGGGAGTAGTTTCTGAATGTATTCCTCTTGTAGGAGCAATTCCTTTTGGAAGCGTTTACAGCCTTAAGGTTTTGCTTTCGGCTGGAGCAAAGTTTGGTGCTGACGGAGGCCTTCAAGGCGGAGAACCTGCTGCAGGTCAGTTTTACATGCTTCATGCACTTCGTTCTGATGTATTATTGGGACGTCCTATAAGTGTTTACCATTCTTGTACCTTGACTGCAGAAAAAAGTCGCGAGCTTTATGGCAGTGAAAAATATGCCGGTGCAATTGAACTTACCTTTTTGATTTTATTAAAAGGAAAAGGAACCCGCGAGCTTTGTTCTCTGGATTTTGGTGATTTAGTAAATCTGATTGGGCCTTGTGGAAACAGATTCCCTCTGCCAATATCTGTGTCAGAAAATGCTGGCGGAGCAGGGGCCTGCTCTGGAAAAAAAGTTTGTATAGTTGGAGGGGGTATTGGCGTTGCCCCAGTGGCAGGCTTTGCAGAAACTTTGCCAGCCGGCTCTTATGATTTTTTCGCTTCTTTTAAGAGCGGCAGCTACGGACTCGAAAATCTAAAAGCAGATAAATTGGTTATTACTACGGACGATGGAAGCGTGGGGGTTCACGGAATGTTACCCGCCGCTCTGGACGTGGAAGTTTTGAAGGCTGGAAACTACGAGGCTGTTTACGCCTGTGGTCCAACTCCTATGCTTGCTTATGTGCAGAAGATTTGTAAGGAAGCGGGCATCAAGTGCTGGCTGAGTATGGAAGCCAGGATGGCTTGCGGCGTGGGAGTGTGCCTTGGTTGTGTGATTGACACTTCCGAAGGTAAGAAGCGCTGTTGTAAGGATGGCCCGATTTTTGACGGGGCAATTTTGGAATTTAAGCAGGTTACTGAGGTGGCGGGGGTAAAGGTTCAGCCTCGCCGAGAGCCCCTGGCCGCTAACGAAGAGCCGGACCTTAGCGTTAATATCGCGGGCGTAAAGCTTGCAAATCCTGTAATTGGAAGTTCAGGAACCTTTGGCTTTGGAACTGAATATAAATCCCTTTTTGACGTAAACCGTCTGGGCGGAATTTCCAGCAAAGGCCTTACTCTTGAACCTCGTCAGGGTAACGACGGAATCCGCCTGCACGAAACTCCAAGCGGACTTATGAACAGCATTGGTTTGCAGAATCCTGGTATTCCTCATTTCATTGAGTATGAACTTCCAGAAATGCTGGCCCTTAAGCCTGTTGCAATTGCAAATCTGTCCGGTTCTTCTTTGGAAACTTATGTTGAAGGTGCAAAGCTTCTGGATAAAACAGAAGTTCCTATTATAGAATTAAATATTTCCTGTCCAAATGTTAGTGCCGGGGGTGCCGCCTTTGGAATGACTTGTGTTGGGGCTGAAAGTGCCGTTCGCGCAGTTCGTGCGGTTACTAAAAAACCGCTCATTGTAAAGCTTACCCCACAGTCTCAGGAGCTTGTACCTGTAGCTCTTGCCTGTATAGAAGCCGGTGCTGATGGAATCAGTTTATGTAACAGCTTCCAGGGAATTGCTATTGATATTGAACGCGGAATTCCTGTGTTCGATAAACTTAAAGCTGGTTTTGGTGGACCTGCGGTTCGTCCTATCGCAGTTCGTCTTGTATATGAAGTGGTTGAAGCAATCAACAAGCTTCCTTCAGAAAAACGTGTTCCTGTAATTGCAATAGGAGGCATTGCAACTTGGGAGGACGCAGTAGAATTTATTATGGCAGGAGCAAGTGCTATTCAAGTAGGAACCAATACATTTGCAAATCCATATACAATGATTGAAGTAATAGACGGACTTGCGGCATTTATGAAGCGCAAGGGATATCAGAATATAGAGCAAATGAGAGGGTTGATTCAAAAAAAGTAAATACCTTTTAGAGGAGGAAAAAATGAAAGGTAAAAAACTAATTGGAATTATTATGGGAGTATCAATGACAGTGGCATGTGCATTTTCTGCAGCTAAATCTAATCATCCGCTTGGACTGGATGACAAGTCTTATAATGACATAATGGAATCTTCACTGGTAAGTACCGGTAATAATTATCGTCTTAAGAATGCAATTGAAAAAATCAAGAAGGGCGAAAAGGTAACTATTGCCGCTCTTGGTGGCTCTGTAACAGAAGGTGCTGGTCCTGCTAATTTTACTGATGGTTATGCTTATCAGTTTTATCGTGCTGTAAAGGAAACTTATGCTCCAGGAAAGGGAGAAAATCTTGTTTTTGATGGCGCCGGCTTAAGTGGAACTCCTTCTCAGCTTGGTATTGTACGTTATAAAAAAGATGTTGTAGATGTATTGGGACAGAATCCTGATATTTTGATTATAGAATTTGCAGTAAATGATGGTGGTGATGATTTCCCTCAGCGTGCTTTTGAAGCTTTGGTTCGTGATGCACTTTCTGCAAGCCCTGATACTGCAGTAATTGCCCTCTATTCTGCTGCAACTTATGGAAACACTGCTGCTCAGAAAAAGCCTATTGCAGAGCATTATCAGATTCCTCAGGTTGATATTTTGCCTGGTGTAAAAAGAGCTATTACAGGTAAAAAGTTTAAGGAATCTGATTACTATACAGACAATGTTCATCCTACAAAGGAAGGACATCAGTTGATGGCAGAATGTCTTATGAATCTTTTTGCAGTTGTTGATAAGGCTTCAATGGATTCTGCTGTTTCTGTACCTGCTGATTTTGTAAAGACTCCAGCCTTCAGTGGTATGAAGATGATTACCGGAGATGATGAAAATGTAAAGATTTCTGCTGGTGCTTTCAATCAGGCTGATAAAAATACTCAGAGTATTAAAAAGACTAACAAGGGCAACTTCCCCCAGAACTGGTACAAGTCAGCTTCTTCTAAGGGTGACAGCTTTAAGATGGATATTACCTGCAAAAACCTTATTCTAACTTACAAGGTTCAGGGTTCTTGGATTTCTGAAAAGTTTGGAACTGCTGAAGTTTATGTAGACGGAAAGAAGGTTGGAAGCTATGACGGCGGTGCTAACGGTGGTTGGTGTAACTGCGAGCCTCGTTTGATTATAGATGAAGCAAGTGCTTCAAAGCATACAGTTGAAGTAAAGATGGCTTCTGGTTCCGAAGGAAAAGGCTTTACAATTGTTTGTATGGGTTATTCCTTATAAATAAAAATTGCCGGGAGATTATATTCCCGGCAAGTAGATGAATCCCTGGTTATCTCCAGGGATTTTTTTTAAGCCTCCAGAGCTTTTGAAATAAATTCATCAATCTTTTCTGGAGTATCAGTTGGAGCAAAACGATTGATTACGCTTCCGTCTTTTGCAACTAAGAATTTAGTGAAGTTCCACTTGATTTTAGAACCAAGCTTTCCCTTCTGCTGCTCTTTAAGATATGTGTAAAGTGGTGACTCATTTTTTCCGTTTACATCTATTTTTCCAAACTGAGGGAATGTAATTCCGAAGCGGCCTGTACAGAAGGTGTGAATCTCATCATCAGAACCAGGTGCCTGATTTGCAAACTGATTACAAGGGAAATCAAGAATCTCAAAACCCTTGTCTTTATATTTGTCATAAAGCTTCTGCAATCCATCGTACTGTGGTGTGAAGCCACAACCTGTTGCTGTGTTTACAATAAGCAGAACCTTTCCTTCATAATCCTTCAAAGAAACATCACTTCCATCTCTTGCCTTTACTACAAAATCATACAATGTCATTTTATCACCTCGCTAATGATTATAAGAAATTAAATTGCACACAATCAATTTCTAAAAATAATATAGCGTACATTCTTGAAATTGTCAATTAAATTGTGTACAATCTTATAAACTTTTAAAAAATTTCTTACAGGTGAGGCATTATGGAAAATAACATGGAAAAAAAAGAAGATTTTAATCCCCTGGCATTAGACAATCAAATTTGTTTTGCCCTTTATGTTTGCTCAAAAGAAATTATTAGAAGATACACACCGGTACTTGAGCCCCTGGGATTAACCTATACTTCTTATATTACACTTCTTGGTTTATGGCAGAAGGATAATGTTACTATAAAGGAGCTTGGCGGAAAGCTTTATCTGGATTCGGGAACTCTTACACCTCTTCTTAAAAAAATGGAAGCTCAGGGACTTATTACCCGTAACAGAAGCAAAGAAGATGAAAGAACTGTTTATATAAAGCTGACTCAGGCAGGAAAAGATTTGCGTGAAAAATGTATGGATGTTCCTCGCCAGATGATGTGCCATAATTTCCTGGATATTAATAAGGCTGGTGAACTTTTGCAGTCACTTCATACAATGATGACAAATATTTCTGATGAAGAATAGAAAACTTCTATAATATTATTTTTCTTTTTATTCCAACTTCTCTATGCTATAATATTCTTTATGACTGATAAGAAGAAACTTCTAGTTGTAGATGATGATCCTTTGATGTTAAGAACTGTCAGAGGATGGCTTTCTGAAAATTATGATGTCTCTGTTGTTACTTCCGGGCAAACTGCGCTTGCCTTCTTAAAGAAATTTACTCCTGACTTAATACTCCTTGATTTTCTGATGCCTGTTATGACTGGACCTGAATTGTACGCTAAGCTTAAGGCAGATGAAGTGCTCGCAAATATACCTGTTATTTTTCTTACAGGCAAGGATGATGCTGAAGGACTGGAAGAAATTAATTCCCTTAAACCTCAAGGCTGCATCCTAAAATCTTCTACACCAGACGAAGTGAAAACTTATATTTCTTCTTACTTTCAAAATCAATAAGGAGAGTTTTTATGAAGAAGATGAAGTATATTTCGACGGCGGTCGTATTTTTTTGTTATGCTATTTCTGCTTCAATAATGTTTTTACAAAGCTCAAGAAGTCTGGATATTGAAAAGGAACATAATTTACTTTTAGGTGAACATATTTTCGATTCTGTTCATGAAGATTTTTACAAGCCAATCCTAACTTCAAAGGTGATGGCGTCTGACAGCTTTTTGCAGGATCTGCTGATTCATGAAGAAGAAATGTCGGAAGAAGAGGTTACAAAAGAGCTTTCTGCTTATCTGAAGCTTTTAAGAGAGGAACTGCATTATTCATCTTCTTTTGTTGTTTCAGAAAAGACTCATCGTTATTACACTGCAAATGGAATAGAAAAGGTTATTGATACTCAAACTTCTCCTTATGACAGATGGTATCCGCTTTTTGTAGAATCCAATAAGACTTATGATTTAGACACTGATCGTGATCAGGCAAATGAATATCGCTGGACTGTTTTTGTTAATATCAGAGTAACAGCTCCCGATGGAAGTCTGCTTGGTGTATGCGGAGTTGGAGTTATAATGTCTAATCTTCAGGTTCTTCTTGAAAGTTTTGAGTCTCAGTACAACCTGAAGGTAAATCTTGTTGATTTGGAAGGTCTTGTTCAGGTAGACACCCAGACTCAGGATATAGAAAATGCTTATATTGCTGAAGCTATAAAAGATAATGCTCCTGCAGACAGATTTATATATTCTTTGAGAGGTCCGACTGGTTACAGAATGACTCGCTATATGGATGATTTGGAATGGTTCCTTGTTATTCAGGGAGTTAATAATCAGTCAAAAAAGGTTTTTTCCGGCTTCATTTTGATGGCCTTAGCTTGTGGCATAACAATCCTCCTTTATCTTTTTATGGTGAATCTTTTAGCAAAGGATTTTAATAAACGGAAGGAAATGAATTTGCATGAAGATCCTGTAACAAAGCTCCCTTCACGAGATTATTTGCGTGATGTCTTTGGTGAAAATGGTGTATTTAATACGACCCGCTTTAAAAGTATTGTTGTCTTTGATGTAGATAGTTTTTCTGTTCAAAGAGAATTGGGAAATGATACAAATATTCTGGTTAATATCGGAAAATATGTTTCTGAATCCTTTGAATGGAAGGGTATAGTTGTAAGATGGAGTGATGATGATTTTGTTGCTCTTCTTGAAATGACACCAGAAGAAGCTGAAGCTAAATTTATAGAATTCAGCAGGATGATAAAGGAAAATCTTGATATTACAATTTCTGTAGGTATTTCTGAAATAAATCTTACAGAAACTGTTAAGGTAAATTATTATCGTACTGTACAGAAATGTTATGCAGTAAAAGAAAAGGGTGGGGATGGAGTTTTTAGAAATTGAGTAAAAATCTAAAAATCAAAAAGCAGAAGGCTATAAATTCTAAGAGAAATCCTCGCGGACTTAGGACAACACTTTTTTTAATGAGTGTTTGTCCTTTTCTGCTTCTTTTTGGTATAGGTTCTGTAATCAGTTTTACTATTCAAAGAAAAACAAATATCGAAAAATTAAATGGCTCCTTTATGGCGGAGTCTGATAAAAAAGTATTGGAATTTGATTGCTGTCTTGATGCTACGGAAAGAGCTGTTCACTCTATCTCAAATTGTATATTAAATTCAATTGATGAAAAAAAGATTTTGTCTTCTCCTGAATATAAAAAGGAATATATGTCACAGCTGCAGAATATTATTTCTAATTTTGCAATGACTGTAAAAGATTCTGTTTCTGTATATTTTAGAATGAATGCTTCGCTTTATGGACCGACAGAAGGGCTCTTCCTGACTGGTGATACAAAAAATGGATTTATGAGCGTGCATCCTACTGATATAAGCCTTTATTCTCCTACAGAATTTAATCATGTTATCTGGTATTACCTTCCTGATTGGGAAGAAAAGGCAATGTGGCTTACTCCCTATGAAAATGCAAATATAAACATGCATGTTTTTTCCTTTGTTGAGCCACTTTATAAAAATGGGGAATTTTTAGGGGTTGTTGGCATTGACTTAAATATGGCAACTCTAAAGGGCCTTGCAGATGATATAAAGACACCTTCAATGTCAGCCCTGCTTTTAGGAAAGGATTACGAATATATTTATTATACTGAAGGTCAATTTCATTCTGAATCAGCAGATGCTTCAATAGATATTCTAGGTCTTCGTCAGGTTATAGAAAATGGTTCTGAAGCTTCTGTTTATAAAGTTTTCTGGGATGGTCAACAAAGACTTTGTGTTTTCAGACAGCTTAGAAACGATATGAAGCTGATTTTACTTTTACCAAAAGCTTTTGTTACGGCATCTTCTCATTCACTTCTGGTAAAGCTTATTTTACTGCTTATAATCTGTATAATTCTTTGCATTTTCCTTATCCGCTTTGGAATCATAAAAATTGTTGCTCCGGTTAATGAATTATCTCAGGCTTCTTCACGTCTTTCGCGAGGAGAATTTAAAGTCAGAATCAATTATAAATCAGCAAATGAGCTGGGGGCTCTGGCGAATAATATGCGTAAAATGGCAGTTCAGCTTGATGAATATGTAGATTACATTAGTGAGCAGAGACAAAGTGAAAGGGAAGCCAAGGAATCGGCTATTAATGCCTCTAAGGCAAAGTCAAACTTCCTTGCAAATATGAGCCACGAAATCAGAACACCTATAAATGCCGTTTTGGGTATGAATGAAATGATTTTGAGGGAAAGCAAAAAGGATGATATAAGAACTTATGCCTTAAATATCAAAAGTGCTGGTAACACCCTGCTTGCCCTTGTAAATGATGTTTTGGATTTTTCAAAAATTGAATCTGGTAAGCTGGAATTGATAAAGGATACTTATGACCTGTCTTCTATTATCATAGATTTAATTTCTATTATTTCAGAAAGAATTGAAAAGAACGGTCTTGAATTTAAGCTGAATATTAATAAGGATATTCCTTCTGTATTAAATGGAGACAGTGCAAAGCTAAAGCAGTGTATTCTTAATCTTTTGACAAATGCGGTTAAGTATACTCAAAAAGGCTCGGTAACCCTAAGTCTGGATTATAAAGAGATTCCTTATTCTGATGGAAAAAAGATAAATCTTTTAGTAAAGGTTGCAGACACTGGTATTGGAATTAAGAAAGAGGATTTGGAAAAGCTTTTCCAGCCCTTTGAACGAATTGAAGAAAACCGAAATCGTACTGTGGAAGGAACAGGACTGGGCATGAATATTGTGCAGAAGACCCTGGAGGTAATGGATACAAAGCTTGAAGTTCAGAGTGAATATGGAGCAGGTTCTGTTTTCTCTTTTTCGGTTGTTCAAGATGTTATTTCTACGGAACCTGTGGGTGATATAGTAGAGAAAATTAATGAAAGTAGTCATTCTCAGGAAGTTTATAAAGAAAAATTGTTTGCACCAGATGCCAGACTCCTCTTTATTGATGATACTGTAATGAATCTTGAGGTTGTAAAGGGCCTTCTTAAAAATACTAAGATTAAGCTGGATTGTGTTTTAAGTGGAGAAGAAGGTCTGGAATGCGTGCGTAAAAATGTTTATGACATTATTTTTATTGATCATCGTATGCCAAAAATGGATGGACTTGAAACTCTTGATGCCATGAAGGTTATGCCGGACAACAAGAGTGCCGGTAAGCCATGTGTTGTTCTTACGGCAAACGCAATAAATGGAGCTAAGGAAATGTACCTTGGGGCTGGTTTTACAGATTATCTTTCTAAACCAGTTAGTCCTGATAAGCTGGAAGAAATGATTATAAAATATCTGCCTGCTGCTCTTTTGAAGGAGCCTCTTGATTCGGAATCAGAGGATGAGGCTGCCGAAGAGGAAAAAGAAAAGAAGCTTCCAGAAATTGATGGCATTGATATGGCAACTGCAAAAACTTATTGCGGTTCTGAAGAATTAATGGTGAAAATGTTCGGGCTTTTCCAGTCTTCTATTCAGAAAAATGCAGATGAGTTACAGAAGCTGCTGGATGAAGAGGATGTGACTCAGTATAAAATCAAGGTGCATGCTTTAAAGTCTTCTGCAAGAACAATTGGTGCAACCCAGCTTTCGGAAATGGCCCTGGCTTTGGAAACTGCGGCTGGAGAAAATAAACTTGAGCAGCTAAAATCTGATACTCCGGCTCTTTTGTCTTTCTATAGAAGCTATGCGGATAGACTGCTTGTTTTTGCTCCTCGTGAAGAAAAAGCTTCGGACAATAAAAAAGATAAAGCCTTGTCTAAAAAAGAAATAAAGAAATATTTAGCTGATTTAGGACAGGGCTGTGATAATTTTGATTTGGACTCTTTGGAAAATATTGTAGGTGAGCTTCAAATGAATGAGCTGCCTGCTGATTTTAAGGAAACCTTCAAAACAATCAGAGAGTTTGTAAAAGAAGTTGATTTTGAGGGGCTCTCTGCTTTCTTAAAGACACTCTAGTAACAGGGGGCTTTCTGGGCACGTGGGAGGACTTCTTGGGCACGGGGGCCTTCCTGGATAAAATGCGTCTGGGTACAAGAGGCCTTTTACAAGTGCCTGTACCTATTCCCAATACTTCGTTTTTCCTATAAAATTGTAATATGAATATAATTGTAGTTGGCAGTGGTGGTCGTGAGCACACTATTTGCTGGAAATTAGCACAGAGTTCACTTGTTGATAAGATTATCGTAGTTCCTGGAAACGGTGGAACAGCACTTGAAACAAAGTGTGTAAATGTAAATCCAAAAGAATGTGACTATATTGCAGAAGGTGAAAATCCTTATGTTGCAATTGCAAAGCATGAAGCTTGTCGCATGGCTGTTATCGGTCCTGAAGATCCTCTTGCTGAAGGTCTTGCTGATGAATTCTGGAAGGCTGATATTCCATGTGTTGGTCCAAAAAAGGCTGGTGCTCAGCTTGAAGCAAGTAAAGACTTGTCTAAGAACTTCATGAAAAAATATGGAGTTGCATGTGCTGCTAGTGAAACCTTTGTAAATAAGGATGCTGCCTGCGAATATATTAAATCACATGGAGCACCAGTTGTTGTAAAGGCTGATGGTCTTGCTGCTGGAAAGGGTGTAGTGGTTGCTGCTACTGTTGATGAAGCCCTTGCTGCTGTTGAAGATTTGATGAACAGCGGACGTGTTGGTGATGCCGGTAAAAAACTTGTTATTGAAGATTATCTTGAAGGAGTTGAAATTTCAGTTTTAGCTGCAGTTTCTGTAACTCCTGAATTTGCTGTGAGCGGAAATGCTACAATCAAAGCTTTTCAGCCAGCTCGTGATCATAAGCGTCTTAATGATGGTGCAAAGGGGCCTAATACTGGTGGAATGGGAGCTGTTTCTCCTTTGGATGATGTAACTCCTGCAATTATGGCTCAGTTCAGCAAGGATATTTTGGAACCAACTTTGAATGGTCTTATTAAAGAAAAGTATGATTACCGTGGATTTATTTTCTTTGGTGTAATGCTTACAAAAAATGGTCCAAAGCTTCTGGAATATAATGTTCGTCTTGGAGACCCTGAAACTCAGGCTGTTCTTCCTCTTATGGATTTTGATTTGGCTGCTTTGTGTACTTCAATTTTGAATGGTTCTCTTAAGAACTTTGAGCTTAAATGGAAGAAGGGATATCAGGTTGCCCCTGTAGTTGTAAGCGGTGGTTATCCTGGAAGCTATAAAAAGGGCTGCGAGATTACCTTCAATCATCAGATTCTTGATGCCAGTGGAGCAAAGATTTTTGTTGCAGGTGCAGTAAGCGGAAGACGCGGTGGCGATATGCTTACAAGCGGAGGTCGAGTTCTTGCTTCCTCTGCCTTTGGTTCAACCTTCAAAGAGGCCTGGGCAAAAGCTTATCAGGGACTTTCAGCAGTTAAGTTTGAAGGTTCCTTCTACAGAAAAGACATCGGTATGCCGGGCGCTGCTGAGAGTGGAAAACTTTAATTTAAGAAGTTTGACTTAATGGAAAAGGAGATTTCGAAGGAAGTCTCCTTTTTTTTATCCTAGTGGACGAAAAAAATACCCCACCTTTCCGGAGAATGAGAAAAGTGGGGTGAAGAGTGGTAAAACTAGAGATACTTTACAAGTTGAGGTCGGATGGAATCCAGGCGGCTGTCGCTCAGGCCGAAGTCCATTTCTTTGTAGGTCCAGGCGGCGCGGCCGATTCCGTGCTTATTGAAAACCGAAGAAATAAGGCGGTACCATTCCAGAGAGTCTTCGTAGCTGGCGCGGTCTATAACACCGTATTCGCCGCAGTAAAGAAGTACATTGCGCTCTTCTGCAATTTTTACTGCTTCGGCAAAAATGCTTTCAAAGTAGTTTTCGTCAACTGTGGCATTCTGGTCGAACATGCGGAATGAAATACCAATCTGTCCAACCTTTTCATCAGTTTTTTTCTGATATTCTGCAAAGCTTGATTTGAGCGGGAAGCGGAAATCTGTATTCATATTTGGGCCAACCCATGGAGCTCCCTGATGTGTAAACAAAAGTGGGTCGTAACAATGGAAGTTGTAAACGATATTTTCATCATAAGGCTGATCCAAATCTTTTACTGAAGCCAGAGAGTTATTCCAATAGCTTCCTACCAAAATCTTTGTAGTTGGAGCAATCTTCCTTATTCTTTGAATACAGTTTTTTGCAATTTCGTTCCATTTTTTGCAGAAAGACTGATCTGTAACTTCATTTAAAAGTTCAAAACAGATTTCCTGGCTGCTGCCTTCAAATATGTTGGCAAAGTTGCTGGCTAAGCGTTCCCAAAGAGAATAAAAACGCTCCTGATATGCAGGATTGTCAAAGAAGCCTGTTTCCTTTTCTCCTGAGTCAAAAGAAAAGCCTGCGGTTTTGTGCAAATCCAAAATCATATTAAGCTTATTTTCTTTGCACCATTTTGCAGCACTTCTGATTCTTTCATAGCCCTTTTCTATAGGCTGACCATCTGCAGTTTCGATCAGATTGTAATCAATTGGAAGGCGAACATGATCCATTCCCCAGCTGCTGATTGTTTTGAAATCTTCTTCTTTAATGAAGTCGTTATATCTTTCTTCTGAATGGTCACACTGAGAATACCAGCCTCCCAGGTTAACGCCGTGCATAAATCCGCTGAATGCTTTCATAAGGTCTCCTTAAATTATAAAATCCTACTGCATTATTATACAGTAGGATTTATTGTCTTGTAATAAAAAATAAGGGCAAATATCAGAATATTACGATTTTACTGCACGCTGTAGAGTAAATCTTCGTAACTTGGGAAGGCTTTATATTCTTCACCAAGAAGAAGCTCTATCTGGTCTGCAATATTTCTGACTTCTGCCATTGCTGGAAGAACAACCTTTGCGTAAGCGTGAGCTCTTTTCATAAGGTCATCAACTTTTCGGGTTTCTTCATGCTTTTTAGCTAGTTCGTCTGCCTTGTTTGAAAGGTCGTTTACCAGACTGTTTAACTTTTCCATCAGTTTAAGGCCGGCATCACACATTGCACAAACTCGCTGCATCTTAAACTCTGTGTCTGCAAGCAGGTTCATGTATTTGAAGGCGGCCGGCATGATATCTTTATGAACCATTTCCAGCATGGTGTTTGATTCAATATTAATTACCTGACAATATTTTTCCAGCTTGATATCATAGTGACTCTTCATTTCATCTGCGGTGTAAATACCCTGGCGTGTAAAGAGTTCTATGTTTTTCTGATCCAAATAATGTTCAATTGCTTTAGGTGTTGTTCTGTAATTTTTTAGTCCGCGTTTTTCAGCTTCTTCAATCCATTCCTGTCCATAACCGTTACCGTTAAAGAGGATTCTCCAGTGAGCTGTAATTTCGCGTTTAATCAGCTTCTGCAGGTCGCTGTCAAAATCCTTTGACTTTTCAAGCTCGTCGGCAAAGGCCTTCAGGCTGTCTGCAAGAATTGCGTTCATTATGGTGTTAGGCCCACTGATTGAAAGGGCACTTCCAACTGAACGGAACTCGAAGCGGTTTCCGGTAAATGCAAAAGGCGAGGTTCTGTTGCGGTCTGTTGAATCCTTTGGAATTGGAGGGAGTACATCAACTCCAATTGTCATTTTTCCGCCGCGTTTTCCATCATAGGCAGTTCCATCCTTGATTGCCTTTAAAACAGCATCAAGTTCGTCTCCAACATAAATTGAAACGATTGCAGGAGGTGCTTCATTTGCTCCAAGTCGGTGGTCATTTCCGGCACTGGCAACTGAATAGCGGAGTAAATCCTGGTTTTCATCAACTGCTTTAATTACTGCTGTAAGGAAGAGAAGGAACTGGGCATTGTCACGTGGAGTTTTTCCTGGTGAAAAGAGATTTTCTCCTAAATCAGTTGCGATAGACCAATTGTTATGCTTTCCGCTTCCGTTTACTCCTTCAAAAGGTTTTTCGTGAAGCAGGCAGATAAGTCCATGCTTGCGGGCAACCTTCTTCATAATTTCCATTGTCAGCTGATTCTGGTCTGCGGCCAGGTTGCTGGTTGTGAAAATAGGTGCCATTTCATGCTGGGCTGGTGCTACTTCATTGTGTTCTGTTTTGCTATAAATACCCAGCTTCCAAAGCTCGTTGTTTAAATCTTCCATGTAAGAAATTACGCGAGGCTTAATGGCGGCAAAATACTGATCATCCATTTCCTGACCTTTTACCGGGCGGGAACCAAAAAGAGTTCTGCCACACATTTTAAGGTCCTTTCGTTTCTGGTAGAGCTTTTCGTCAATCAGGAAATATTCCTGCTCAGGTCCCATGGTTGTAGTTACGTGTTTTGCCTTGTTGCCAAAAAGCTTTAGAACTCGCAGACTCTGCTCGTTGATTGCTTCCATTGAACGAAGAAGTGGAGTCTTTTTATCAAGTGCTTCGCCATTGTAAGAACAGAAGGCTGTTGGAATACAAAGTGTGTGGTCCTTTACAAAAGGATATGAGGTTGGATCCCAAACTGTGTAACCGCGGGCTTCGAAGGTGGAACGTTTTCCGCCATTTGGGAAAGAAGATGCGTCAGGTTCTCCCTTAATCAGCTCTTTTCCGCTGAAGCTCATTATGATTTTTCCTTCTTCTGCTGGAGTAAGGAAGGAGTCGTGTTTTTCTGCTGTAATACCTGTGAGTGGCTGGAACCAGTGTGAATAGTGGGTGGCTCCTTTTGAAATGGCCCAGTTTTTCATGGCTTCGGCAATCTGATTTGCTGCCTCAAGATCCAGAGGAGTGCCTTCTTCCATTGTGTGTTTAAGAGCCTTATAGGTCTCTGAAGGCAGAGTCTCCTTCATAACTGTCTGATTGAAAACCAGACATCCAAAAAGTTCAGGAACGTTAGTATTCGCCATGTGAAACTCCGAGCCGCGCATCTTTGCGCTTTTTTCTATTTATGTAGTAAGTATTTTAGTGATTTATAGGGAGATTTTCAATTAGGGGGGG
>JAIKYB010000115.1 GCA_024683675.1 Treponema sp. | reverse complement strand
CAATTCCTTCTCCTGCGGGGCAGGGGGCAATGGGGCAGGCTTCTTTGGGGCAGGCTTCTGTGGAGGTGACCCCTGGGGTGCAGGCTTCTTTGGGCCAGAGCCCTGTGGGGGTGAACCCTATGGCTCAGAGCCCTGTTGGTCAGGCTCCTGTAAGTCAGCCGCTGACTGCTAATCCTTCTCCGGCTGAAAATAATGACATGGATATACCGGAGGGGCTTCCCAGGTTATCTATGTTAAATTCTCTTCCAGATGAAGAAGAGGAGGGAGGAGAGGCCTTCCAGGTTCAGGATTCTCAGGAGACGCAAAACCCTTTTCTTAATGGCGGTCCACTGCCGCCTGAACAATCAGTGGAATCTGAAGCTCAGGTAGAGCAGGAGCCTATAGATGAACGGCTGATAATTCATCTTCCTCAAGCTCAAGTCAACTCTGAAGGAGAAAACATTCCTACTGTAGTTGTGCCTGAATCAGATATTGGTTACACAGAAAATCCTGATGATGAATGGTCTAATATGGATGCTCCTCCTGATGATGAAGAATATTATCCTTCAGATTCAGAGAGAGCAAAAATAGTAGAGCAGGAATACAATTCCTTTACAAAAAATGATGAGCCTGCTCACCAGGCTCCGGTGCAGCTGGATGAAAAATTGACAACTGCAGATGGCAGGGTTATTTCCATAGCACAGCTTCGTGGTAGTGTTATGGCAGCACTTTCTCTTACTGACAGTTTTGCTTCAACAAACCTTGAAAGTACAGGTGCCTGGCATGTAAGGGATAATCGTGTAGAAACTACTGTAAATGATTCTTATGTGCTGGAGCTTTTAAAACGTAAGCAGACAGTTATTGCTGCTGAAATTTCCAAGATTTGCGGTAAGCCAATGGAATGTATCGTAAGGCTGGAAGAAAACAATTCACTTCAGCAAAAGGAAGAGGTAAAGGTTCCTGCCCAGGTAGAAATGCTGGTAAATATGTTTAATGGAACAATAGTTGCCGGAAAGCATTAGTTTTGAAATAAAAGATAGGAAATAAGGAGTTATTTTTATGAATCCATTTGATTTATTAAAGAATTCTCAGATGATAAAGGACCAGGCTGAAAAGCTTCAGAAGGAAATTGCAAATATTACAGCCGAAGGCTCTGCCGGTGGAAGAATGGTAACAGTTACCTTAAACGGCAAGTTTGAAATGTTGAGTATAAAGCTGGATCCAATTTGTGTTGATAATCGTGATGTTCAGATGCTGCAGGATTTAATAGTTGCCGCTCATAACAACGCAATTGAAAATGTACAGGAAAAGATAAAGTCTTCTACTGCCTTAGGAGATTTTGATTTATCTAAGCTGGGATTGTAATTATGAATGCTTTTGATGAGCTGGCCGGAAATTTTTCAAAGCTTCCTGGAATCGGAAAAAAGAGCGCTATACGTATGGTAAACTGGCTCTTAAAAGAGGATGCTTCCTATGTTCAGAGGTTTGCCCAGAATCTTGCAAACCTGCATGAGCGAATAAAGCCCTGTTCTGTTTGCGGGGCCTGGACTGAAAGTGACCCTTGCTCCATTTGTTCAGATGTATTGCGAGATAAATCTATAATCTGCGTTGTTGAACAGCCTCAGGATGTTTCCACAATCGAAGCTTATGGTGAATTTCGCGGTGTCTATCATGTTTTGGGCTCTCTTATTAAGCCTCTTGAAGGAATTGGACCTGCTCAACTGAATCTTCAGTCGCTTTTAAACAGAATTAAAAAGGGTGGAGTAAACGAGGTTATCATTGCGACAAATCCTACTGTAGAAGGTGATACAACAGCTCTCTATGTTAACAAGGTAATTACTGAGTTAAATGTTCAACCTGCCGTAAAAGTTACCAGACTTGCCACCGGAATTCCTGTTGGCGGCGATCTGGAGTATGTAGATAAGAGAACCCTTTCCCTAAGTTTCCGCGGAAGAGCAGCTTTTTAAATTTGCCACTTTTAATAGTTGCCGTTTACGATTTCTTGGCAGGTAACAGTCTGTGCATCTCCCCACTTTTTTGTTAATGTATCGTAATAGGTAAATACAAAATTTTCCAGATTACTTGAATTTATGAAATATATCCTGCTGTCACGAACGTAAAGGGTTTCTGTCAGATTAAAGTTTCCTTGTGCTTCCTCTACTAAAGTTCCTTTTTCTATATCACAATAGTGTATATAAAACTTATCACTTAAGGATGTGCACAGAATTAGATAGCATTTGCCTTCACATTCTACACCAATATAGGGGTAGACATCTTTTGTATTGTACATGGGATTCCTTAATTTTTTGTAGCCTTGTGATAGATTATTTTTTTCTACATAGTATATATATTCGCTAAATGGTTCAAAGCACTCTCTGAAGAGGAGATAATCATCACTTACTAAACAGAGTTTCATAATACTTTCTTCTGACATTTCACAAAGAACTTCGTCATGGCCTATTTCTACAGTTTCTGGCAGTAATTCATAAAAATGAATGTATCCTTTTAATCTGTTAGAAAGCCAATAATGCCCATTACTGTCTGCGAAGGGAAAGAAAACGTCTCCGACAGTGTTCGTTGGAATATGAATTGGCACACTGCTGACTTTTTTTGTTACGCTGTCCAAAATATAAAAGTCTTCATTGGAGCAATCTAAATCATAATTATAACTATAATCATTTATAAGTCCGTATCTGCATTTCTCTTTGTTATTGTTATTCATGCTTATAACAATACCTGGGTAATTTACATTAACACTGTCATAAATGCTTATCATCCCTGTTTCTGGGTTTAATTCTCCAATTTTTTTTGAGGAACGCGAAGCATCGTAATATTTTGTTGGGTTGTTTCCTAATTCTGCACATCTAAAATTGCTTAATCCTGTACCATCTTCAAAAAAAGCCCAGTCAAATATTCTGTCGTTTTCCCAGTCATATACAACAAATATATCTCCTGCATCTACCCATTCAAAAGGACTATTTTTCTTTCCGAATAAGGAATATTTATCATACAAATCTACAGTAATTACAATAGGAGTATTTAAGTGGCTGAAGGGCTTCATACTCGTTTTTTCTTTTACCCAATCAACTTCACCAGTGCATTTGTATAGATTTGCACAACTTGAGAAGAGAGTAGCAGACAGACATATTATTAAATTCAAAAAAAACTTTTTCATATTTATACCTACCAATTATTGTAGGAAGCAATTTTTTTGGTATTTGTTGCAGCTGCTATATCTGTTGGTAATACTAATGGTGTTAATCCTGAAAAATCATAAGTCATTTCTGCATTACACCAACTACGCCATACAAGTTGAGAGCAATAGCAAGTATTGTCCCACCACTTAGATTGTAAGGGAATACCAGATACTCCTTCTACTACACTTGTTAATAAATTATAAGGATGATTATGATTTTTTTCATTTTCAGAAGCTATCTTTGTTGCATAGCCTATGGCTTTTTTTATATGTTCTGTAGATGGTGTTTCATGTACAGGCACTGGTGTTAATGTAAATATAGATGCCCATGATATTTTCCACTTTGTATGTTGCATCTCGTATATTTTCACGCTCCTTGCTCCTTTTTTGTTATTTGTCCCCCAATATCCAATAGGTTCAAATTGAGCTCCGTCAATTTTGTTTTTCCATTTTACATTGTTTTTTTCTAGTGCCCATGCTGACACAGTTGCTGTTTGTAAAGAATTCTTTTCCCAATCGGAATTCCATTTCATAAAAATTTCTTCTTATAACAATAAGTTATAATAAATGTTAATAAAAATCTATGTAAATTTGTAAAAAAATAAAAGTTTTTTAATAAATTAGAAGTATAGGTTTAATGAAAATATATTTCTTTTAAATGATTTTTTGTTTTTATCCTTTGTTACTTTTTTCTTTACAGTTTATTTTTTCAATGATACAATGAAATGATTAAAGAATATTAAGAGGTGAGATATATATGGAATCAAACAATTCAATTGTATCAGGCTTTGATAACGACAAAGACGATTCC
>JAIKYB010000009.1 GCA_024683675.1 Treponema sp. | reverse complement strand
CCCAACTCCATTCTCTTGTCAGCAAAAACCTTGAAGCCTGCAGCCGACTGAAGTCTGTCTGAAACATTCTGTAATATGGCCTGGGCAAAAAGACAGCCCAAAAGAATTGCTCCACAAATCCAGCAGAACTTTTTTGTGATAGTTCCGTTCATAAAGGCAGAAACCATCATAAAAGAAAGCATCAAAGGTGCCTTCATAAACATTCCCTTGAAAAAGCCCGGAATGTAAGAGGCCCGGATTACTCCTTTATATTTACCGCAGGAAGAAACCAGGCGGTGCATCATTTGAATCATTGATCTGTATTTCATTATGAAATCCTCCAGTTTGCAGCAGCAGTAGATGCGGCCCAAAGTGTTTTGTATTCTTCGCAATCCTTAATCAGCTGCTCGTGAGTTCCTTCTGCAATAAGGTCGCCCTCTTTGAGTACACAGATTTTATCTGCATTTTTAATAGAAGAAAGGCGGTGAGCAATTACGATTACGGTTTTATCCTTTATGATTTCGGCAATTGCGGCGTTCATTTTTTCTTCGTTTTCAGGGTCCATAAAGGCGGTTGCTTCATCAAGAACGATAACGGGAGCGTTTTTCAAAATTGCACGGGCAAGGGAAATACGCTGACGTTCACCACCAGAAAGCTGCTTTCCACTATCACCAGCCTTTGTGTCAATTCCTTCTGGGAAGCGGGCCAGGAACTCGTCGCACTGGGCACGGTGAGCTGCATCCAGAACCTCTTCGCGGGTGGCATCAGGACGGCCAATCAAAATGTTTTCATAAAGTGTAGTGTTGAAAAGGAACTGTTCCTGGGCAACGTAGGAAATCTGATTATTGAGGGCTTCGATTGTCATATCGGTAATCTTCTGACCACCGATAGAAATTGAACCATCTTTTACGTCGTAGAAGTGAACCAGAAGCTTTGCCAGGGTGGACTTACCACTACCCGACTCACCTATGAGTGCAGTAGTAGTTCCCTGCTTCATTGTAAGGTTTATGCCGTGAAGGACTTCTGAAGATCCCCGGGTCAAGCCCGAGGATGACATTGTACTCTCTCCCGAGGATGACTGAGAAGTCGTGTCCGTGGATGACGCCGAGGCTGGGCTTGCGTTATTGTCATTGTCGGGCTCGACTACCTTGTCATTGTCGGGCTCGACCCGACAATCTTTGTCATAAGAAAATCTAACATCCTTAAACTCAATATCATAATTCTTACCTTCAAAGCCGTGCTCGCCCTGTTTGATCGGGTCATCCTTTATCATTTTTTCAAGCTCAGCAATTTTATAGTTGAGCTGAGGAATCTTTCCACCAAAGCTGAGGGCACGAAGGATTGCAGGACCAATTGCAAAGGACATACAAAGAACTAAAACCAACTGACTTAAAGTAACAGCGCCGCTTAAAACCATAAGACCACCGATTGGCAGGGTGAAAAGTGCAAAGCAAGGGAGAATGGAATTGTAAACAGCCATCCATGGCCAGCAGGCCTTATACCAGTCCAAAGTGAAGTCTCGGTAAGAACGGACAGCCTCCCCAAAACGGCGGAAGGAATCTCCATCCTTGTTGAAAACCTTAATGGCTTCCATTCCGTTTACATATTCGATGATAGTATTGTTCATCTTTTTTGCGGAGTCGTAGTAAGGGCCCATAAGAGCCATACCGGCCTTCATCATCATAGCCATACCAAAGGCGCCGATTGGAATTGTTGCGATTGTAAGCAGGGCCAGACGCCAGTCAATAAAGAAGCTTGCAAGGATTACAAGACAAGGAACCATAATATTTGCGATACCTTCTGGGATGGCATGAGCAAGGAGAAGTTCGATCTGGTCAATATCATCTGTAAAAACACGTTTAATCTGGCCAGTTCCAAGTTCCTTGATATTTCCCAGGGGCTGATTTTCCAGCTTACCTTTAAGGGCAATACGAATATTTTTAAGTGTGTTGTAGGCACTTACGTGTGATGAAGCAAGGCCTCCGCTGTACAATACGGCGTAAAGAACCTGGCAAAGCAAGATCAGGCCTACTCGTATAAGAACAAACTTTGAATTAGGCAGCTGGTGCTGGGTTAATGGCACAATCAGCTGATACAAAAAGAAATAAGGAATTACATTGGCGATAATTCCCAAAGTCGTAAGAATCGACGCAAGAACCGTATACTTTTTATACTTACCAATATACGGAGCAACAGATTTAATCATATAGTCCTCCATAATATGTTAGTTTTAACTAACTTTCTATGAAGTGTAGCTTATTTAAGTTTTCAGTTCTACTAAAAAACAGGAAAAAAATAACGTTTTTCGGGCTTAAAAGGGCTGCAATAAATCACAGAAGCTTAGAAAACTTTTTAGGAGTAATCCCAAATTTCTTCTGAAATTCTTTAGCAAAGTGACTCATATTTGTATAACCACTTTTTATTGCGGCTTCGGAAACATTCATTCCGCCTTCTGTAATCAAAGAAGCTGCTCTTTCCAGCCTCTGATCCTGAACATAACGATGCAGTGAA
>JAIKYB010000003.1 GCA_024683675.1 Treponema sp. | reverse complement strand
GGTGCCCCGGTGATAAGGAGATAAAGAAAATGAAACATCTGATAATTTTATGCGCCCCCTGCGGAACTGGAAAATCTACAGTGAATCAGATTTTTAAGGCTCAAGGGCTTTTGCCGGATTATGCCACGCTGGACTCTGATGACATAAATATTTCCTGGCTTGATTATAAGGGCACAGAGCACGAAGACCAATATTATACCGACAATGTAAAACGTGCCATTGAGCTTGCAGGAGAGAAAAATCTGCTGCTTGTAAGTGCCGGAATGAACCCCATAAACTTTTACGAGAAGGTGGAGCTCAGTTCAGCAATCACAGACACCCATTTTATAGCCATGATTTGTTCAAACGAAGAAATCAGAAAACGCCTGAAAGCCCGTCCCGCCGAACGCAATTGTGGCAGCGACGACTTTATCCAAAGTCAGATTGAATACGCAGCCTGGTTCAAAAAGAATCGCGGCAAGTTCCAGAAGTTTATAGACAACACAGATCAGACCCCCGAAGAGACCGCGCAGCTTATTGCGGATTTTGTGAAGGGGATATAAAAATTAGCTTGCCGGAGGGAATGGCAGACGGGAACTTTTTACAGCTTAAACTGCATAAAGTTCCCGTTTTTTATAAAGCCATAGTTTGTGTAGAGGAGTACGCCCATGTCGCTGGCTGTAATCTGGACTGTGCCGCAGCCGTAGGCTCTTGCTTCCTTGACAACTCGATCAAGGAGTTCGCTGGCAATTCCAAGGCGGCGATAGTTAGGGTCAGTAAACATACTGGACAGGAGGCCAATTTTTCCACTTGGACAGCTAAAGTAAGGAGGCTTTTCCACAAAGTACATTCCGCTTGTGCCGACAATTTTATTACCGGCATCACTATCTACAGCAAGCCAGGAAACGTAAGTTCCGTCGGCAAGATGGCGTTTGTAGTAATCGCGCAGTGCAGGCTTTAAATCAAAATCTTCAGTTGCACCTTCTTCCCTCAGCTGCCGGATTCGCATTTCTATAAAAGTTTCCAAATCTTTTTCTTCAAATTTTCTGTATGTGATTTTCATAAGTACCTTAAGCCTTAGCTTTTGTTTCTGCGATAATTTCTTCAAGGACATCTACTGCGTTAGCAACCATCTTGGGGCAGAAGTCTGTAAAAAGCTTGTGCTCAAGGCAGTAGTTCACCCCCTCCATGGTTCTAACGTCGCAGCCTAAAAGGTCGTTGCAAATGTAGGAGCCTGAAACCTGGGCAAATCGATTCATCATTTTATCATTTACTTCGTTTGTCCTTTCTCGGCTTTGCGGGTCAGCTTTATCATACTGACCAAACATTGCCCCCAGCACCATAAGAGCTCCGGTACAGGCGCCGCAAACTTCGCCCTTACGCATACCAGTTCCAAAGCAGGCACCAAGCTTAAGGGCTAGTTCTGGACTCAGGTCGCATTCTTCCGCAAATGCCGCCAGCACCGCCTGAGAGCAGTGAAACTTTCTTCCAAAATAATCTAAAGCTTTTTCTTTATGTGTCATTTTTTTTCCTTTATGTCATCACTATAGTTTCTATAAATCATTCCAAATACTCCACCGCATAATCCAGAATGACATCCCGCGTATCATACTCTGTTTGAAGACTCTGCAGACGCTCCCAGGTTAAAGGGATCTGGACATCAAGAGGCAGGGTACATGAGCGGCTCTGGTCTGTGTCTATGTAGCGGCGGCCGTCCAGCTCGTAAAGCCAGTTTACAGGATAAACTACGCTGCAGATTCCATCCGACAAAAAGCTGATTCCACCGGTTTCCTGGCAGGAACAGTTACTTGGAGTAATTCCCATTACAGTAACATTAGGGCACTGAGATAAAACCTTCACAAGAGAATCTCCGGCACTTACGCAATAGTGGTCTACTAAAAGCAAAACTTCAATATCACTAAAGCGGCCATCAGCAGGAACCTGGGCAGTATGAATTATCTTTTTCTTTCCAAAAAGCTTGCTTCCCCGTCCAGCCATTTCAAAAGGCTCCTTTGTAAAAAGACTGGCAGTTTCAATTCCCTCTACCCAAAAGCCTCCCTGATTAGACCTTGCATCAATAATCAGTTTTTTCATGCCTTCTTCCCTGCGCTCAGTTAACTCTTTTATAAGAAGCCTGCGAACCTGAGGATTGCGGTTTGTAAAATAAGAAAGCACATCAAAAAATTCCCCATACTGTTCACATCTTCGGGCCATGTAAGCCGTGTCTTCATTAATCATAGCTGTATGAAGATTTTCAAGCTCCGGAAATTTCTGATAGCTGTGCCAGACCAAAGGAACACATGCTTCCTCCAGTCTGTAAGCCCCCTGCCCAAGAGCACTGATTTCTACCTCGCGAACTTCACCCTTTTGGTCAACAAAGCCGATAAGGGCCTTAGGCCGCTGGAAATCCTCCACAATTTTTGAATTTTCTAAAAGCTCCTGGACTATATCATACTGGCCGGGTCTTCCGTCAGACCGCCTTCCCTTTGTTGCAAGCATGGCAGGTTTGAAGATTTCTTCTGTGGCCTTTACCGGAAAAGTTTCCCTTCCATAAATAAACTCGACCCCTTCTATTGCCTTATTGATTTCCACTCCGTTCCAGCTTGTAATCACTGTC
>JAIKYB010000108.1 GCA_024683675.1 Treponema sp. | reverse complement strand
TTTCAACCCCTCGGCCTGCTGCCTGAGCCAGTAAACCAGCTGCCTCCTCTGCGCTTTCTTCTGCAAGCTTTTTATCATAGCTTCTAAAAACAAAACGTAAGAGCCTGCAAAATGGCGGGAAATTCAGCATTTTTCTTTGTGCCAGTTCACTTTCGTAAAAATCTTCTATTTTGTTAGTGCAGGCAAAATATACTGCTTCTCTGCCTGGACTATATGTTTGTACAAAGACTTTACCATCTGGAAAATATCTGCCGGCTCTTCCTGCAACCTGAGTGATCAGAGAAAAGGTTCTTTCACTAGCCCGGAAGTCTGGCATGTGCAAACCCGCATCAGCTAAAATTACTCCGACTAGTTCCAGCTTCGGAAAGTTCAGGCCTTTTGCAACCATTTGGGTTCCAAGCATTATATCGTATTTTCCATTCTTAAAATCTTCCAGCTTTTCTAATAGCTCTGCCTTGCTTTTCAATACATCAGTATCAAGTCTAATTATTCTGGCATTTGGAAATTTTGCTTTTGTTTCTGCTTCAATATATTCAGTTCCAAAACCAGAGCTTCCTATATCCAGAGAACCACATTTAGGACAGCTTTGAGGTGGATATAAGGACCAGCCGCAATAGTGACAACGCAGACGATGGTCCAGCTTATGGTAGGTGAGTGGAACTGAACAGTTTTTGCAGACCAGCTCATAACCGCAGGAATTACATCTGAAAAAGTGAGTAAAGCCCCTTCTGTTCAAAAACAAAATAGACTGATGTCCTTTATCCAGGGACTTTTGAATTGCTTCTTCCAAAGGTCGTGAAATACAACCTCCGTCAGGATAATAATTTAAGTCAATACAATTTAAATGTGGCATTTGGCCGCCGGAAAGTCTTTTTGTAAGGCGGTGACTAATTATTGTTCCGCTTTTCATTCCATACCAGGATTCTACAGAAGGAGTTGCACTTCCCATTACCAGTGGAATCTGCAGCTTTGAAGAGCGGTGCATGGCAACCTGTCTAGCGTGATAGCGGGGATTATTACCTGATTTATAGGAAGCGTCATGCTCTTCATCAATAATAATAAGGCCTAAATCGGGAACCGGGGCAAAAATAGCTGAGCGGGCTCCTACAACAACTCTTGCTTCTTTATGCATAATCCTTCGCCATTCACTAAGTCTTTGTGAAGGGGTGAGCCCTGAATGAAGAATTGCAGCTGTTTTTCCAAAGCGTTTTGTTACTGCCTGGGCAACTTGTCCTGTAAGTCCAATTTCCGGAACAAGATATATAACCCCCTTTCCGTCTGCAAGAATTTTTTCTGCCAGGGAAAGAAAAACCTCTGTTTTTCCAGTTCCGGTTGGCCCGTAAAGGTAATGATAATAATTATTATTAGCTCCCTTTATCTCTTTTTCTAAACTTGCTTTTTTTGAAGATTCATAAATATCTTCAACAGCCTTTTTCTGTTCCTCTGAAAGCTGGACTGCTGCCTTTTCACTTACTTCCTCTTCAAAAGAAAAACCGGCTGCTCCGCTTTCCCGCCTTCCTGAAGGAATCATGGAAAAAACAGCTTCTCCAAGGGTACATAAATAATAATGTGAAATCCATTTTGCTATTTCAATAAGTTCAGGACCAAAAAGGGCTTCTTTGTCTATAATTCTTTTTACAGGCTTTATTTTTCCGGCTTCAACAGGACAGTCTTCTGGAATACTATCAGAAATGCCCATAATAAAGCCTTCTGTTCTTTTATTTCCAAAATAAATTTCAGCTCTTTTTCCAATTTCGGGAGGATTTTCTTCTTTTACTTTCTTTTTTGTAGACTTGCTTTTTCCAGTGGCTTTTACATTCTCTTGCTCATCTTCAGGTGCTTCAAATAGTTCCTTTGTGCTGTCTTCTTTTTTAGACGCTTTTACTTCTTCATCCGGGGAAAAATAGGAGTAAGTAAAGGGCTGATTTATTGGCAGGTTTACAATTATCTGAAGATATTTCATATCAGCTGGTCAAGCCTTCTGCGGAAACCTTTTAAATCTTCCCAGGCTGGTCTTTTAAGGGCTTCGTTTCTTAAAAGCGCACTAGGATGATAGGTTGGCATTAAAGGAATGCCCTTATATTCAAAAAAATGTCCATGGTATTGGGTGATTGGTAACTGCTGGTCTAATAACTTTTCGGCTGCAACTTTTCCCATACATAAAATCATCTTTGGCTTTAATATATGAATCTGGGCCTCTAAAAATGAAAAACAGGCTGCCTCTTCTTCTGGCAGAGGATTTCTATTTTCTGGTGGCCGGCATTTTACAATATTTGCTATATAGCAGTTTGTATCCCTGTATAATTTAATTGCTGCAAGCATTTTATCCAGTAAGATTCCGGCCTTGCCAACAAAGGGTAAGCCTCTGGCATCTTCTTCTGCTCCGGGTCCTTCACCGACAACCAAAACCAGAGGAGCTTCTACTCCCTGACCAGGGACTACATTATTTCTAGTTCTTGCAAGCTGACAGCGGGTACAGCGCATAATCTTTGCATTTAATTCATCCAAAGTCATGCCCTTTTGTGTACTATTTGCATTGTCTGCAGAAAGTGAAGCTGAATCAGAAGCGCTGGTCGCATCGGAAACTGTTGGCTGAGCTGGAATTTCCTTGGAACTTTCTTCTTTAATTATATCATCAGAAAATTCTCTTTCAGCTGCAAAAATATCCCGTGTATAGCCGTAAACATTAGCATCAGCAGTCTTGAGTAAATTGAAAATAAGCTCTTTTTCTTCTTTTTTCATTATTCAGTCTTCTTTACTGGTTCACCATTTATAGTTAGCTTTATAATTTCCCGCTCTTTGTAAGCTTTTTCAATCTCTTCATCTACTTCCAGGGCTTTGTAAATCTCTTCTGCTTCTTCAACTCTTCCTCTTAAAACAGGATGTCTTGGTGAAAAGAGAACGCAGCAGTCTTCATAGGGAAGTATTGAAGTTTCGTAAGTATCAATAAATTCAGAATCCCGAATTATTTCTTCCTTGTCCATTCCACACAAAGGGCGGAGCAGTGGAAGTTCCGCAAAATGCTCTGTTACAGTCATGTTTTCTATTGTTTGACTTGCAACCTGACCAACGCTTTCACCTGTAATAATACACTTTGCCTTGCAGCGGTGTCCCAGTCTGTTTGCAACCTTCATCATACAAACTCTAAGCATAAGTGTTGTCCAGGCTTCAGGTGCCTTCTTTTTTATCTGCATTTGAACTTCGGTAAAAGGTATTACATTCAGATAAGTCGTAATTCCGTAATAGGCAAGCTTTTGGGCAAGCGTTACAACCTTCTGCTTTGCCTCTTCCGAAGTGTAAGGATAAGAATGGAAATAACAGCATTCAATTTTCATTCCACGTCTTAGCATTCTATAGCCTGCAACCGGAGAATCCAGACCTCCACTTAAAAGTAAAAGTCCCTTTCCGCTTGAACCGACAGGAAGTCCCCGGCAGCCTTTATTTGAATCAACATAAATAAAAACCTGTTCACGAACTTCTACATAAATAATAGTGTCAGGCTTATGAACATCAACCTTCATTATTGCTTCAACGTCACCTGCCGCTTCGCAACAAATCTGGTAAGAGTTTAATGGAAAACTTTTATCAGCTCTGCGGGCATCAATTTTAAAAGTTTTGCAGCCCTTATCTGCTTCAATTTTTGCCAGTTCATAAACAGCCTTGCTAATTGCTTCTATACTTTTTTCGCAAACACTAGCCTTGGCCCAGCCTGTTATTCCTATAAGATGGTTAAGTACAAATTCAGTTTTTTCGCTATCTGCCTGGTCACATTCAATATAAAGACGTCCGGCTCTTAAAGAAACCTTTCCGGATGTGCCTTCCAGACATTTTGCTGTATTATGTTTTAATAGATTTTCAAATTCCTGAAGATTTGACCCCTTAAGGGTAAGTTCTCCAATTTTTGCTAGATAAGTCATAAAGAATATTATAGAACAATTCCTTGATTTTTTGAACTACCTGCCGATAATCATTTAACGATGAAAAAAGGATTTTTAGTCAGTTTGGCTTTCTTTTTACTGTTTCCTGTGCATTCCGCTACGTTACCCCAATCGTTATACGGGCTTTGGGAAGGCAAGGACCGGTATATTTTTTTTGAAAAAGACCAGACTGATGAAAATCCTTATTTATTTATTGTCTTAAAAACTTATTATGGCTGGTATTTGAATAGGGCTGCAGAAGCTAAATCATATTCAGAAAAGTACCCAAGAAGCAGAAATACAGCAGACAGCAAAAGTGCCGAGCTTGTAGCGCTTGACTTTCAATCAATTTCTAAAAGCAATTCTATTGAAGAAGAAAATTCTCCCTTTGCAGGCGAATTAATTCTAAATTTTTCCAAACATGATCAGAATAAAATAGCTCTTGCAGTTTTTGATGAAAAACTTTATCTGAATTTTTTTATACAGGATCAGGAAGATAAAAACTATTACCGGGGTAATGCTTCTTCAGATGGAATTAAACTAAGTCCTCAGGCAACAGACCGAAACATTGGCGGACTTTATATAAGCAATGACCGAATATATGATATTCGCTATTGGATTTCTGATATGGATTATTCAGAGGAAAAGGCTCTTGTAAAATATAAAGAAGATGAGTTTTATGTTGATAAACATCTTTTTTCCTGTGGAAATAATTATTCAGCCACTTCAGGAAGAAGTAATAAGGTTCGTAATGTAGTTGCACCTCTTGATTTTAAGAGTGAAAATTATATTTTTTCAGAGGATAAAAAAATCCTTGTAACTGATAAAGAAGCTTATTTAATTCGCCTGGCCGATAAAAGCAGTCTGGAAGCTCTGATGGAAATTATTCTTCAAGCAAATTCCAGAGTAAAAGCTCCAGCCCAGCCTCCATTTCCACCAAGTAATTTAGACTGGCATTGGGATTTAATTGATCAGTTAGAAAGCGGAAATCTTATAATTCAAGAGCTCCGCCAAAGACAAGCTGATTTTGGTCCCCGCGGTAAAGATTTTAATCGCTAAAAATATAAGTCTTATAAAAATCTTATATAAATTTCACTATTTTTCACATTTTTTTTTCCTTTTTATTAAAGTTTCTTCTATACATTTTTTTAAATAATGATATAATTGTATATATAATCACTAATTAAGTAAGTTTTTATGAATAAAGTTCAGGAATTTTTCGAAAACAAACTAAATAGAATCTCAGTAGAAAATAGTATCCGCATACTTTTTATAACTGTATTTTTAGTCCCTTTTCTTACTTTATCAGCGATTTTTATTTCATATGTTTATAAATTTATGATGGATTGGGAATCTGAAGGTATAAAGTCTACCTTGCAGACTATGCAGGGGGCCTTTTCCCACGACCTGGAAGAAGTACAGATTCTTTCTGATAGAATTTACGTTAATAATCAGCTTAATACTCTTTTAGGCTTAAAGTTTAATGATATTCAGGAAGTCTATACTGCCTATTCTCAAATGACTTTTTTTGATAACTATCTGCATGTTTATCCCCAGGTTCAAAATATTCGAATCTATACGGAAAATCCAGATTTGCTTGATAATTCCTTTATTATTAAAACTGATAAAAAAATACTTAATTCAAAATGGTATGTAGATGCCATTAATACAAAAGGACAGTCTTTCTGGCTTTATAAGCTTGATTCTGTTAGCCAAAAAAAATATTTCTGTTTGATTCGTTCTCTCTGGTCTTCTGAAGGAAAGTTTCTGGGGGTTCTCTGCATGAATATTAATCCGGAAATATTTTCAAAGCTATTAAAAAGTCCAACTTATGATTCCTTAATTTTTTTGGATTCAGAAATGTTTTTATCTTCCTTTGATAATCTTTCGCAGGAAGAAATACTTATGTTCCGAAGTATGGTAAATGATTCCATACTCAACCTTAAAACTATTCAAAGAAAACGTTTCCGTAACCAAAGTTATGGAATCTCTGAATCAAGATTTAAGGCCCCTGGAAATGCAGCTGTCAGACTTGTAATTTTTAATGTATTTCCAATGGCAAATCTTTATCATCATTTTGCTTCCGTTATTTTATTTTCTGTTGTAACTCTTACCGTCTTCGGAGCTCTTGCAATGACGGTATTCTTCCTTTTTGCTACTTATCTGAAAAGACGATTTGGACGTATAAAAAATGAAATTGTTCAGATAGTTGATAACAATTTTGAAATTGCCCCTTCTATTGGCGGCCATGATGAATTTGCTCAGATTTATAATACAATTTATCAAATGTCTAATGATATTAAACAACTGATTAAAGAAGTCTATCAGCAGAATCTGGAAAAGGAGCAGCTTACTTCAAGGCAAAATGAAATCAGATTTAAAATGCTGGCAACACAGATTAATCCTCATTTTTTATTTAATACAATTGAAACAATCAGAATGAAGGCTATTGCCTCTGGTGAAAAGGAAATTGCTTCCATGCTCAGAATGCTGGCAGCACTTTTACGTTATAACCTTTCTGTAAAGGGTACTCCTGTACCTTTGGAAAAAGAGCTGGAAGCTGTAGACAATTACCTTAAAATCCAGCAGATGCGTTTTGGCTCTAGGGTTTCTTATGACCTTTTGGTGACAGGCGAAAAAGAAAATGTTATGGTCCTGCCGCTTTTAATTCAGCCTCTTGTAGAAAATTCCTTTAGTCATGGTCTGGAAGATAGACTTTCAGGCGGTATGATTTACATAATAATCAATATTTTAAGTATTTCTGAACAGGAAAAATACATGGATATTATTGTAAAGGATAATGGCTGTGGAATTGAAGAAGAAAAGCTTGCCCAACTGCAGGAAAAACTGGACAGCGGAAAAAACGATGAACATTCAATGTCTATCGGTATTGAAAATGTAAATTCCCGTATAAAACTTTTTTATGGAAATGAATACGGAATGAAAATAGAAAGCAAGGTAGGAGAGGGAACATCAGTGACCTTACATTTTGCATTAAAATAAGTTTAAGAAGGAGTTATTATGGATTTCTTTAATGTACTCATAGCTGATGATGAGGAAAACATTCGAAATGGCTTAAAATGCATCATTGACTGGGAAAAAATTGGCTGCAGAATATGTGGTGAAGCTGCAAACGGAAAGGATGCAATTAATCAGATTATTGATTTACGTCCTGATCTGGTAATTTTGGATATAAAAATGCCAGGTTTTACAGGAATTGAAGTGCTTTCTCAGGTTAGAAGTTACTTTTCTTCTGATCCTACAAAAATGCCTGCAGTTTTAATTCTTTCCGGTTATTCAGATTTTGATTATGCTCAAAAAACTATGAACCTGGGAGCTTCCGGCTATCTTTTAAAGCCTGTAGATGAAGTAGAGCTGGAAAAAAAGGTTGTAGAAATTATTCATAAAATCAAGGAAAATCGCCGTCTTTCTGAATCTTCTAAAAATGCAGTTCACTTACAGGTAAGAGATTTTATTTTACGTATTATACAAAGCGGTGTAGTAGGTGAGCCAGCTGAACTTTCTTCAACAAAGTTCCTTTCTGACTATGATAAAGCTGATTATACCTGTATTTTAATGGATCTTTCAAAATGTGACTCTATAACAGAAAACAAATTAAAGGAAACAATTGATAATGTATTCTCCTTCTTCACATATCAGACTATTTCCTTTGGAAGTAACCTTGCTTTATTTATTAAAACCTCCAACGAATCTGCAATCTTAAACTGTTTGGATCGGATGTCGAAATTCCAGATTGGCCGTATGTTTACAACAAAAAGTCAGTGTAATCATGGCTTGGAAGGTATTTTACTTTCTTATAAACAGGCCCTGGAGCTTCAGTCTTATAAATTCTATTTTTCAAAGGAAATTTATCTTTCAAAAGAAATTCTTCAGTCTGCATCAAAATCAGAAGAAGTAATTGATATCAGTGATAATGTTGATCAGCTTATTTTCTGTATTGAAACTTATGATAAGGTTAAACTTTCAGAAGTAGAAAAATATCTTTATCAGGGCTTCTTCAATTACAAGGTTCAGGATACTGTCATTAAGAAGAATATTATTTCCTGCATCGTAGAGCTCAGAAATAAAATAATTGCAAAATATCCGGAGCGTGAAATTAGTGATGGAGAAACTTTTGAAATCATTCCAAAGATTTTAGATGCTGCTTCTTATGATGAAGTTTTCATGTTCTTTAGAAATGTACTTAATAACTTTATTGAAAACTTTAACTTTAATACCGCAGATTCAGTTATCGTTAAGGTGATTTCTTATATAAAAAATAATTACACCTCTCCAGATATCCGTCTTGAAAATCTGGGAGACTTATTTAACTGTAATTCTGCATATTTGGGAAAGAAGTTCAAGAAATTTACCGGTAAACAATTTAATACCTTCCTTGATGAGCTTAGGATTGAAGATGCAAAAGAAAAACTTTTACATTCTGACCTCAAGGTATATCAAATTTCAAAGCTGGTAGGCTATTCAAATACAGACTACTTCTTTATGAAATTCAAAAAATGTACAGGACTCACACCAAAAGAGTTTAAAAAATCAATAGAAAAGGGGGAATAAATTATTTATGAAGCTTAGTCTATTCGTTTGCTTTCTTACCTTCTGTCTTATTTTTTCTGGCTGCCAAAAGACTTCTTCGTCTTCAAGCAAAAATGAGCCAATCACTTTAAGCTTTTATTCTGCAGATACTGCCGAAAGTCAAAGCTTTGACGATACTGTCGCAAAAAAAATAACAGAAAGAACAGGTGTTACCCTAAAAATTCTTGATAACAGAATGGATCAAAGCTCTTCGATAGACTTAATGATAGCAAATAATAATTATCCCGATTTGATTTTTGCAAAAAGTGACCTTTCCCGATTGATAGAAGCTGGGGTCATTCTTCCTTTGGATAATTACATAGAAAAATATGGTCAGAATATGAAGGCTCTTTATGGGGATCAGATTGTAAAGCTGCGTTATACCAAAGAAGACCCTTCTATTTATTCCTTTGGAACCTATGAAATTAAAACAAATAAATATGAAACTTCTGGAAATATACAGATTCAAAATGCAGTCTTAAAGGAATTCGGCTATCCCAAAATAAAAACTCTAGATGATTTAGAAAATCTACTCCTTGCATATACAAGAAAGTATCCTGAAATAAACGGTCATAAAACTATAGCTTTAAGTCTTCTAACAGATGACTGGTACTGGTATGTTGGCCTTTCTAATCCTGGAAATTATGTTATTGGTTACCCTGATGACGGCCAGTGGATTGTTAATCCTTATAATCAAAGCTGTACTTATAAATTCTTAAATCCACAAATGAAGCTCTTTTATAAGTGGCTTAATAAAATTTATCACGAAGGACTTTTAGATCCGGAAAGCTTTACTCAAAATATTGATGGCTGGAAATCAAAGCTTTCAGAAGGTTATGTATTGGCAACCAGCTTTCCTCTCTGGTCTTTTAATGATATTCAGACAAATCTTGCCAAAAAGGATATGACAGAAAGAAGTTTTGCCTATATTCCGGTTACAGTATCTGAAAAAATAAAGGATCCATCCTTAAAGGATTATGGTTATTCTGGTGGCTGGGGAATTGCAATTTCAAAGCAGTGTAAATACCCGGAAAGAGCCTTTAAGTTTATGGATTACATTTGTTCCGAAGAAGCTCAAATCCTTATAAACTGGGGAATTGAAAATATTGATTATTATTATAATGGGGAAAATAAAAGAATTGCCATTAATAACACTGACCCAAAATGCGGAGTTGGAATCTGGCTTTATCCTTTCCCGGTTGCAGGCCCTGGTTATATAGATTCCACAGGAAATCCTCTTGGGAAAAATCAAAGAGATACTGTAATTGCCGGCTACAATTATTCCCAGAAGGAAACCTTAAAAGCCTATGGTGTAGAAATGTGGACAGACCTCTTTCCAAGCAGTGAAGAACTTGGAGTTTCAAAGCATGGTCAAGTCTGGCAGTATCCTTTAAAAGTTCAGTCTCAGCTTTTACTTACAAGAATTGATAATTTTGTTAAAGAAGCCCTTATAAAAATGATTTTAGGTGATCAGGAAGATTTTGAATCAGATTACAAAAAAATGTGTTCTGATATTGAGACAATGGGAATTCACGATATTGAGAACGAAATGACACAAATGATAGCCAGTAAAATGGCTCTGTGGAATTAAATTTTTCCTTCTCTTTCAAAGTAGGTTTTCAAATATACATATTCGTAAAGAATATCATCAAACTGGTGATACTTAAAAATTGTATGAACCTTTGTAATATGATACTGCTTTATATTTGCTGTATGAGGATAGGGAGTCCAGAATAATCTTTTAGAAAAATGGCGGACAACTGTATTTTTCCATAAAAATTTCTGGTCATTAAATTTTTGAGAAATTAATTTTTTTCTTGTTGTACTGTGCCATAAAGCATCCTGATCTGCAAATAACCATTTTTTTGTTTTAATTTGATTTCTTGCTTTTTCAAAAAGGCCTGTTTCTCTACATTTTTTCAGGTTAAAAAGCAAAACTCCGGCATTAATATAATCAGGACGGATTAAATATTTTCCATAATGGTCATTGGCTGCGGCATATTCATAATCATTAATGTCAATATCGTAAAGCAGACTAATATCCCTATTAAACATAATATCAGTATCAAGATATAAGAATTTTTCAGGCATATCAGGAATTAAATCTGCAAAAAGCCTTATTAGGGTATAAGGTGAACAATAACATTGTTCATTTGGGCTATTCAAAAATTCCTTATTATAAATTTCTGTAACATTACACATTTTTACGGAATTATCTGGATTATAGCTTTTTGCAACTTTATCCAAAAAAGATACCATTTCCTTTGTAATACAGGTGTAAGCAGGATTCAAATGAGAAACATCCATTGTGAAAATAGTAATTGAGAATGCTTCCTTTGTTTCGCTTCTCTTAAAGATAGAAAGCATACAGGTTAATACACCATCAAAAACTTTAGAATTACCACAGAACAGAATATTTCGCATTTATATCTCCTTGATATATTTTATGAGTTCGATATTATTATTTTTACTTCGTTCCTGCATTTTTTCGTAAACTCTATTTCTTAAATCAGCTTGTCTTTCTTTTCTGTCAAGCTTTTCATCTGGAAAAAAAGGTCCGTCAACATAAGTTACAATTTTGGGTTTATTAGAAAAAGGCCTTTTTTGATAGGTATTTGTAAAGCAAAAGGTCGGGCATTTATATTGAATTGGATATCTGAAAGAAAGATCTGTAAAAGGTCTGATTTTTGTGTAAAAGGGCCATATATGGGCTTCCGGATAAATCATAATACTTGAGCTTTCTGAAACTCTAAGTTTAATTGTGTTCATAAAATTCTTACTTGCTGTCATATTGTCAGGAAGTGGAAGAGCTCCCAGATAAGGGGTAATTTTTCCTAAAAGTGGCATTGAAACATTATTTGCATTTACAACCACATAAGTTGAATGAGGAAATGAAACTAAACTTGGAATTAAAGCATCAGCAATATTGTTTGTATGATTTGCATATATAAATACACTTTCTTTTTTATAGGGATAAATTACACTCCTGTTTTCAATTTTATGATGATATTTTAATTTCATAAAGGCTGTTGCAAGAGGAAAGGCAATAATCCTATACCAAAAAAGTCTCATTAATTTAAAATAAAATGAAGAATCTCCATACCAATAAGCAGTATCAATTGGACGAGCCTTTATTGAGTCACCGGCAAATTCATCATTTAATTCATCTTTATAGTAGATGACTTTTTTATTATTATTCAACATTTACTTCTGTAGTGTAGGTTAGAGGAATCTTATAAAAATCTTCATAAACCTCTTTCCAGGCTGTATAATTTTTATTTTTCAACTCTTCCATATTTTCTTTTTTTGATTTAGAAGGATCTGGATAAAGGGCTGGAAGTATATTTAATGTGTATATCTGTAAAGGAAATCCATCTTCATCAATTATGTCAGAGTCTTCCATCGTAATAAACATTGGAAGAACAGGAACATTATTTTCTACAGCGAATTTAAAAGCTCCCAGTGTTAAAGGTCTTGGTTTTCTGTAATTCCACCACATAGCCTGTTCTGCATAAATAAGAATCTTTTCTTTTCTTTCCAAAAGAGTTTTTATTGCTTCCATAAAAAGCTTCATGGTTGCAAAACTTGAACTGAGTGGAAGGGTATTACAATGTCTAAAGAAAAGGCCGTATATTCCTGGGAAGTTTGTAAAATTACCTTCTCTTATTACTTTGTAAAGTGCCTTATGTTTTCTGTATAAGTATGGAAAAAGTGCATAATGAATTGCAAAATTGTCAAAGGCATTAAAGTGATTACAGGTTATAATAAGACCTTCATTTTGAACAGCCTCGTAATTTTCAATTCCCTTAATTTCCTTAATCAAAAGTTTTTTATTTTTTACAAGCTGGTTTATAAACCTTTCTGCTTTACTATTTATAAAGGCTGTTAATATTTTGTTTATAAGCTTTTTATTTAAATAATCAACCTTATCTGGTGTCAGAGGAATTGTTGGTGGATCATCTTCAACATCTTTTGTCCACCAGCCTTTTTTTTCATATTCATCAATTCTTTCGAGTATTTTTAATCTTTGAGGATCCTTTTCTATCATCTGTTCTTATTTCTCTTAAACCTTTTGATTTTATATGCCTTAATATTAACAAGCTTCTTAATCTTTCTAAGTTTCTTTATTTGCTCAAAAATATTAGAAACAAGAGTTAATTCTCCCTTTGAATTATGGTAGTTATTCGGATCATTAGCATCCTCTTCTGCCATTTTACAAAGATTTTCCATAAGAAGCTTGTCCTTTTCTTCATCAGCTTCTGTTCTGGAATCTCGCATTTTTATAAGCTGATCATAGAAATCTGTTTTTTTTGCATATTTCCAGAAATACTCTTCATAGAGAACATCCTTATATTTCCATGGCCGCCAGTTTATCTTGAAATGAATTAATTTCAAATCTTTATCATCAAAAGCTTCGTTTTTGTATGAGGTTTTATTCCAGCCCAAAGAAAGCTTTCTTACATGCCCCTTACACAAAACATTTAAGTAATCTTCATCCTGAACAACTCTGAATTTATAACGGTTTAATAAATCTACAAAGTTTTCTGCAATATGTTTTTTTCGCCATCTACGACAGTTTATGAGCAGAATACCGGCATTAAAATAATCTGCACGGTTAATTCCATCAGCTTTTTCTACATAATTTCCAAATACTTCAAAGGTTTGCATTACCTCTTCCTGGGCAGCACCTACATAAAAACCATGAATGTGGGTTCCATACAATTCACTGATATCACCTACAACTGTAATATCACAATCCAGGTAGAGTACCTTTTTATATTGAGGGAAAAGATTAGGAATAAAAATTCTATAATAAGTTTCCCTAGAATAATAATCTCTAAGGTGAAACATATCTTTAATTTTATCTAATTCTTTTGCAAGCGAAATAAATTCAATACATGAATTTTCTGTTTCCAGCTTTTTGATTCTATCAATATTATCCTGTTTTAATTCTGTAATTAAAACAAATATTCTGTAAAAATTTTCCTTTGAAGCATTATCTAGAAGAGACGAAACGGCGATAGCTAAGAACGGAACATAATTATCATCTGTTGCAAAACAGATAGGTATTTCCTTTGGGTTGCTCATATATTTCCTCATTGAAATTTATATATTTTAACATTTTTAGTAGGCAAATACAAGCATATTTGATATTCTCACTCTTATGTTAAAATATAAGCGCTTTTATCTTTATTTTTTTGTAACATTGTTTGCCAATTTTATATTTGCAGAGGATTATTCTTTAATATATAAAACTCTTGATGCAAGACTAGCTACCAGACTATGTCCCACTTCAGACCAGGCAATTGCTTCAATGGATTCTCTTAGAAAAGCTTATGAAGACCAGGGAATCCTTACCGGACAACTCACTGAAGCAGAATTGATAATTGATAATATGATTTCACTTGAACGATATAATTATATGTATGAAAAGGATTTAGAGTCTCCGGACTTAAAACCATATATTCTTGCTCAATATGACAAAATTAATGACTATGTTGAAAAGCATGAAGGAAAGAAATTTTCTCCATGGTTTATTTTATCTTCGGGTGATGTAATTAATTCTTCTATGCAGTTTATACCACAAGCTACAGCCATAAAGCAGGGGCTTAAAGAAAAAGAAGACTATGATAAGGTTCTTGAAGAAAATCCTGATTTAGCCTTTGGCCTCATAAATGCTGCCTTATGGTATTACTTTGCTCCGGCTATTGGTGGGGGCAGTAAAGAAAAAGCAAAAAGCTATTTAGAACATGCAGTTTCCTGTGCTGCCTGCGACTATGAGGCCTTTTATTCACGTATATATTTGTCTCAAATTTATTATGACAATGGCTTAAAAGAAGATGCTTCAAAACTTCTTAATGAATGTGATGAAATTCTTTCTGATACTAAATATATTTCCTTTATCAGATTCTTAAATGATAATAATTATTCCTTGCTCTATTATACAAATAACCGGGGGAAGGTTGAAAAGAAACTAGGCCTTTAAAATTATATATATAGAACAAATTCCACTTTTATGATAGATTAAGAAGATTAAAAATATTAATTTTAAGGATATATTAATGAGCTTTAAACCAGTTGATCCAAAAGTTGACTTCCCAAAGCAGGAAGAAGACGTATTAAAGTTCTGGCAGGAAAAAGACATTTTTAACAAGTCATTAAGCCAGACTGAGGGTGCAGAGGACTTCGTATTGTATGACGGACCTCCATTTGCAACAGGCCTTCCACATTTCGGACATTTAATTCCATCAACTATTAAAGATATTATTCCACGCTATCAGACAATGAAGGGAAAGCACGTAGAGCGCCGTTTTGGTTGGGACTGCCACGGACTTCCTGTAGAAAATCTTATTGAAAAAGAGCTTGGATTAAATTCTAAGCATGAAATTGAAAACTACGGAATTGATAAGTTTAATGAGGCTTGTCAGGCTTCTGTATTAAAATATACTGCTGAATGGCGCCAGACAATTACCCGTATGGGGCGTTGGGTTGATTTTGACCACGATTATAAGACTATGAATCCTGAATTCATGGAATCTATCTGGTGGGTTGCAAAATCTCTCTGGGATAAGGGCCTTATCTACGAAGGAAAATACATCCTTCCTTACTGTCCACGTTGTTCTACAGTTCTGTCTACTCACGAGCTTGCTCAGGGCTATAAGGATGTTCAGGATCAGACAGTAACCGTTCGTTTTAAGATTACTAAGGCTCCTGCAGGAGTAAATGATCCAGATATGGCAAACGGAAAAACATATTTCCTTGCCTGGACAACAACTCCTTGGACTTTGCCTTCAAATCTTGGTCTTTGTATGGGACCTGAAGTTGACTATGTAAAGATTTTGGATAAGGAAAGCGGAGATTATTACATTTTTGCTGAAGCTCGCTTGAGCGCTTATTACAAGAGCGAAGATGCTTATGAAATTATTTACCGTCATAAGGGTAAAGACTTCCTTGATGCTGAATATGAACCATTATTCCCATATTTTGCCCAGCTGAAAGACCCTAAAGCCTGCGAAGAAATGTCAAATCAGAAGTGCGAAAAGGGTGCCTTCCGCATGTTCAATGCAGACTATGTTTCTACAGAAGATGGTACTGGTATTGTTCATATCGCTCCGGCCTTTGGTGAAGAAGATAACAAGGTATTCCGCGGTTCTGGTGTTCCTAATGTTGAACCAATTGATGCTGAATGTAAATTTACAAAAGAGGTTTCTGATTATCAGGGCCTTTTTGTAAAGGATGCAGATAAGGATATTATTAAACGCCTTAAGGAAGAGGGTAAGCTTGTAAAGCGTGATACAATCGTTCACTCTTATCCACACTGCTGGCGTTGTAATTCTCCTCTTATTTACCGTGGAATTGGTTCCTGGTTTGTAAAGGTTGCAGATTATCATGATGTACTTCTTAAGGCAAACAGCCAGATTACCTGGCAGCCTAACCATATTAAAGAAGGTCGTTTTGGTAAGTGGCTGGCTGGAGCACGCGACTGGGCTGTAAGCCGTAACCGTTACTGGGGTAACCCAATCCCAATCTGGCGTTGTGATGATCCTGATTGTAAGCACACTCTTTGTGTAGGAAGCCGACAGGAGCTTAAGGACCTTAGCGGAACTTACCCTGAAGATCTTCACAAGCAATTTGTAGATAAGATTACCTTTAAGTGTCCAAAGTGCGGAAAGGGCACAATGCACCGTATCCCAGAAGTTTTTGACTGCTGGTTCGAATCAGGAAGCATGCCTTATGCACAGCAGCATTATCCATTTGAAAATAAGGAAAAGTTTGAAAAGAACTTCCCTGCAGATTTCATTTCAGAAGGTTTGGACCAGACTCGTGGCTGGTTCTATACACTTACTGTTCTTGCCGCTCAGCTTTTCGATAAGCCAGCCTTCCAGAACTGTGTTGTAAACGGAATCGTTCTTGCAGAGGACGGACGTAAAATGTCTAAATCTCTGCGTAACTATACAGACCCAGTTGAAGCTATTGATAAGTTTGGTGCAGATGCTATCCGTCTTTTCCTTATGCATTCAGCAGTTGTAAAGGCAGATGAAATCCGCTATAGCGATGAAGGTGTTAGAGATGTTCTTAAATCAATCCTTATTCCTTTGTGGAACTCTTATTCCTTCTTTGTTACTTATGCGAATATTGATAATGTAACTCCTACAGGTCATATGTTTGATTCAAAGTTGCCTTCAAATCCTTTGGATGCATGGCTCCTTTCTATTACACAGGAGCTTATTAGTGATGTAACTGCAGGACTTGATGCTTACGACCTTTCTGGTGCAATTGACCCAATTGTTAAATTTATTGACGAGCTTAATAACTGGTATATCCGTCGCAGCCGTCGCCGTTTCTGGAAATCAGAAAATGACAACGATAAGGCTGAAGCTTATGAAGCCCTTTACATTGCACTTAAGACTCTTTGTAAGGTTGCAACTCCATTTGTTCCATTTATAACAGAAGAAATGTATCAGAACCTAAAAACTTCTGAAGATAAGGAATCTGTACATCTTTGTTCATATCCTGTACCAGACAAAGCTTGGATAAATGAAGCTCTTGAGTTTAAGATGGCAACTGTTCAGAAGGCTGTATCTATGGGACACAGTCTGCGCAATCAGTTTAATCTTAAAAATCGTCAGCCACTTGCAAGTGTTGCTCTTGTAACCCGTAATCCGGAAGAAAAGAAAGTTCTTGCAGAAATGGAAGATTCTATCCGTGAAGAGCTTAATGTTAAGGCTGTCGAATTCCATGATCGTGAAGATGAGCTTGTTGAATATAAGGCTAAAGCAAACTTCAAGGTTCTTGGAAAAGAGCTTGGACCTCTTATGAAGCAGGCTGCCGGAATAATTTCAGGTCTTACAAGTGAACAGATTCAGTCAATCCTTGAAGGAAGAAAGCTTTCAATTGATGTAGCCGGAACAAATGTTGAATTGGATGAAGAAAAGGTAATTGTAGAACGTTTCGAAAAGGATGATCTTAAGGTATTGAATGACGGAACTCTTACAGTTGGTCTTGATTCCAAAATTACAGATGAACTTAAGAAGGAAGGTTACGTACGTGACCTTATCCGCGGTATTCAGAATCTTAGAAAGGAATCTGGCTTTAATGTAACAGACAGAATTAACCTTCAGGTTTCTGGAGACCCAGAGCTCGAAGCTGCTCTTAAAATGTTCAACGATTTCATTTCAAATGAAACTCTTGCTACAAAGATTGAATGGAAGAACAGTATTGCAGATGCAAACACTGTTGATGCTGATGACAAGACATGGAGCATTTCTATTGAAAAAGCTTAAGTCTCTAAGTTTTATTGCTTTTATTCTGTTTATTCTTACACTATCTGCCTGTAAATCACTTCCAGAGGTGCAGAACAGACAGGTAAAGGCAATAGAGCTTCTTGATAATAATAGTACTTTTTATATAGCAATTCCAAAAGCAGCAGATTCAGATTTAATTGAACGTATAATACAAAATAACGTAAAAAATATATCTGAATCTGATGTTAAATTAATTTCCAGCCATATTGATAAGGTTTATTGTGGATTGAACAGACATAAAAATTCTATTGAAATTCAATCTGCAATAGATGCCTCTGTTCCTGTAAAAATGGTTCCGAAAATCCTTAGCTCCAAAAATGGTTGGAATAAAATAACCTACACAGTAGAAAGTAGTCAAAAACAGTATCAGATTTATGACTATAATTCTTTACAAATGTCCTTTCCTGCCTCTAACCTTGCCTGTATAGGGCGGGGAATGGATTATATGATAAATAAATTTGATGCTATTGCTTCACTTCCTGCAGAAGATCAGACAGCCTGCTATGAAATAGGGGCTCCTCTTTATGAATATCTAAATTCAGCAGAAAATGAAATCAGATTTTATGCAAATAAGCCTTCTTCTTTCCTTACAATATTAACGGGTGCCCAATTGAATCTTCAGTTAATAGATGTAAAGGGAAGTTTTGTAACAGATCAACTTCATCCATCACAGTATATTCTTAAATTGCATTTTGCTTTTAAGAGTGAAAAAATGTTGAAGGCAGGAAAAGCTCTTTTGGTCTTAGCCTTTGGACTTACGAATTCCCAGTCTACTGTAATTGAAGGAAGTAATGAACTTATTATAGAAGGCATTAAACTGGATAAAAAGCAGCTTTACAAACTGCTCGTATTATAAATTAAGGAGAAATTATGACAAACGACAAAATCATTTTGAAGGCCGAAGATCTTGACGGCTATCTTACTTCAGAGGACATGGATGATCTCAAAAGTCTTGAAGTTATGTTTAAGGAAACAATGAAATCCTTTGATCCTATTGACGAGCAGAAAATTATAGATGGTTATGACAAAATGGGGCATGAAATGCAGAAAATTTGTCAAAAGCATCCAAATATTAAGGTTTATTCTTTTGTAACAGAAGAAGGAGCTCATGCTGAATGTTCTCGTGTTATATCAAAGCTGCGAGATGTAAAAACAGATCATCAGGAATTTATGTATTACAGTCAGCGTGCTTACGAAATGCTTTTCCGTATGGCTTATACAGATCAGCATAGTGACAAAAAAGGCCATATGATTGTAAAAACTCCAGTAAATTTCCCTGTTCAGAACTATGCCGTTCATAAAATCCCGGATATCGATCATAAAATTGAAAATACAGTAATGTGTGTAATGCTTCGTGGTGCACTTTTACCAAGTATGATTATGTCAAAGGAAATTCAGGAATATTCTTCTCATGGTTATAAAACTCCATTTGCTCTTTTTAAGATTAGCCGTAATGACACAAAGAACGAAGCTGATATGGAATATATTATGGATTTAAATAAATCCTTCTTTAATCTTGAAGACTTGGATGGAAAAGACCTTATTTTTGCTGATCCTATGAATGCTACAGGTGGTTCTCTTGTTACAGTTGTAAAATATCTTCAGAGTCAGGGAGTTCATCCAAAATCAATTTCATTCTTTAATACAATTTCTACCTTAAAAGGAAGTATCCGTGTAACACGTGCTCTTGAAAATTGTACCTGCTATACACTTTGGCTTGACCCTGTAATGAATGAAAAAGCCTACATCATGCCTGGTCTTGGAGATGCAGGTGACCGTCTTAATGGTTGTGATACAAAAGATGCTCCTAGAAATATGATTCAACTTATTGCTGATTATGGACATAATATTTCAGGCCTCTATAAATCACAGCTTTATGAAATTGAAAAAATTGTTCTTGGCTAAAAGATGAAAAGATTTATTCTTCCAGCAATGATAATTTTTTCTCTATTCACTTCTCTTGGATGTGTTTCAAAGCCTATTCCCATTCCTGGGGATAGCCCACGTACCATAAGAAATATTTATATTGAATATATGAATATTGGAAATACCTTCTTTAAGCTGGAAGATTATAAATCTGCTGCAGAAAACTATAAGCTTGCAATGCACAATAAGAAGATTTATTGGGCCTGTTATTATAAGCTGGCTCTTTGTTATGTTTATACTTCTTCCTGGGCAAATGCCGAAAGCATGTATAAACAAATGTTAAAAAGAGATCCTGATAATTCAAGCCTAAAGGCAAGTCTAGCTTATATTTATTCAATGAATGGAAATGTTCTAAAAGCAATTAAAATGTATGCAAGCTTTCTTGAAGAACAACCCGAAAATGAATCTTACCTTGAAAATTATCTTGTTTTAATTTTATCTGAAAAGAAATACTTTAAAAAATATAGAACTGCCTTTGAAGAAAAACTTGAAAAACTTAATGAAGTAAATCCTGAAAACAAAAATCTTACAAAAATAACTGAAAAATACAAAGAGCTTGCAGAAATTAAAGAAGAGGAAATTGAAGATATTTCTGAGGAAGAAGAATTAGCTTCCGAAGAAAACGAAAGTGAAGGGGAGTCAGAATTATCAGATAATGATAATCCTGAAAGCAGTGAAGAAGCCCAAGAAAATACTGAAAAAGAATCTTCCTCTGAAGAAATAAGTCAGTAATTATCTATTTTCGTCTAAATACTGTCGATATTTTTCTGAATCAGCACGGAATGCAATTATAGCAGAATCTGGATCCTCTTTTGCATGTTCCAAAGCCTGTTCTGCTTCTGTAAATAATCTTTCTGCAGCAACAATTCTTATAGAACGTGTAGAAATTCCCATAAAACATTTTTTATTTTCTACACTGATTATATTCATAATATCTGTATAAAGCTTATCTGCAAAATTTAAGGCTTCATCAAGATTCATGTTAATTTTCATTGCAACAATACAATCTTCCTTATATTCAAAAAGAAGATCTTTAAACTGAAATTGAATTGCAAGATAGTTGCAAACATTCTTTATAATTTCAGAATCTCTCTTACTGCCAGGAATCTGAATTACAAACAAAGTGAAATCCATTTCAGAAGCAACTGCTCTGCTGATTTCATTTTCAAGTCTTGTTTTCAGGTAAGATTCCCAACCGATACCGGTAATAGGAGAAAACAGTCCGTTTGGTTCAATTTCTTCTTTTGTAGTTTCAATTACTACCGGTTTTTCATCTTCACTCGGAAGTTCTACTTTATCAATTGAGCTTTTCTCATGGTAAAGTGGCTTTTTTTCAGTAAGAGGCTTTTCTTCTTTAACCGGAATGTCTTTTTCAACAGGCTTTTCTTCTTCAATCGGGCTGTCTTCTATAACAGGCTTTTCTTCAACCGAACTTTCCTCCTCAACTTGCTTTTTTTCTTCAACAGGCTTTTCTTCTGTAAAAGCTTTTCTTTCTTCAACAGGCTTATCAGCTTCTGATGCTTTTACTTCTTCAGCTTTTATTTCTTCTAACTCTGTCTTTTTATTTTTAATTTCACAAGCTTCTTCCAGATTTTCTGCTCTTCTGTAATCTGCTTCGTCTTCGGTGTCAAGGTTATCTTCATTATCTTCTGTCTTTAATTCTGAATTAGAACTAGTGAAGGCACCTGATTCCTGAATCTGAATATAGATAATTAAGATTATAGTAGTCATTGTAACTATAAGAATCATTAAAAATGCAATTTTTGCGTAATAATGAATAGAAATTGGGCGCAAAAGATAAAGACTTGCTTCAATTTCAAGTGTTGAATCTCTTATTAAAGCTTTATCAGAAAAATTCATTGTAAGAGAAGATTTTACTTCCTTACGGGAAGTGTCTGGATAGGTAAGAATTGCTATTCCATCTCTTTTTATTTCGATGTAGGAAATATCATCAAAATTACCAATGGCTTGAATAAGTTTGGTCGTGTATTCTGGTGAATTTTTATCAGCCTGGTAGGATGCTGATTTAATTTTACTTGTCATTCGAATAAAATTTGTATTAGTTCTGGCTTCTCCCAGTGAATATTCTCGATATAAATTAAAACAAAAAAAGGAAACTGAAAAAATAATAAAAATTGATGCAATAACTGAATAACCTAAAATAAACTTATTTTTCATATCTTTCATTATAACTTACTATAAAGGTCTGTGCAAGTTTCAGAAGTTCCTGGTAATTTACAGGCCCTCTTTCCTCTTTTTTTAGGTAAGCAATATAGGGCAGTAAAGCAATTTCAATATCTTCCAGCTTACATTGCTTAAATAAATTCAAAAAAGTTTTAAAATCAAAACTTTTGCAAACCTTTAATTCCTCCCTCTTATTTTGTGAATTAGAAAGAATATATATTTCATTTTCTATTCTATATTTAATATCGTTACTTTTTAAAAATTCAATGAATGATACTTGATAAGCTTCTAATATTTCAGTTGTAGGCTTATTATTTTTGTTGATATTCAGAGCGGTTCTAAACATTAATTTATCGAATTTACTTTCACAACTGTCAATTTTATTTTGATTAAAGTAATAAAGGTCTTCAAGATAAGTTCCTTTTGTATAGGCTTTTCCATAAGGATAGGAAAAGTCTGCCCCCAGAACTTCTATTTCTGTAAAACCAAGTTTTATTGCTAAATCTGTTGCTGCTATAGTTACAGTACCAGCACCCGAAAATAATTGAGGGAAGCTGCATTTAGTTAAAGTTGAAGCAAGAATTAGCAGGGGGTGACCTGACGAAAAATATACAAGTCTGCCCCCTTGTTTTCTGATATATTGTGCCGCAGAAGAATTTGCAGAAAAATCAAAAAAATATAAAGCATCCTTTTCTACTGAAGCCAAAAAATGATTCACTGAAACCGGCTGTCCGTCTATAGAAATTACAGCATGAGCTTTTATTTTGTTGTTATATAAAGCCTTTGCTGCAGTATCTGTTGCAATTATAAAAAAACTATCCTTATTTTCTTTTAAATATTCAATTTTTTTGTCTAAGGATGGGCCTGCTGCAATAATTATAGCCTTTTTCTTTCTATTTAAAGAATTTATAAGTGATGAATCTTCATTATTTTGTAAATAATCAGAAAACTCCATCAGGTTTGAAAGAATGTTATGCTGCCATATTTTTCCAAAATGACTCTGCACAGAATAATCAGCTGAAATTATTCTAAAGGCTTTATTGAGTTCATTTTGGATTATTTCTTTCTGGTCGTTATTTTCAAGTATCCATGCATGATTTTCAATTATTTCTGGTTTTTCATATTTTGCGGGAAGCCAAAAAGAGGTAAAAACATTCCTTAAATCTTCAATACCAGTAATTCTTATTTTAGAATTTTCTTTTAGTTCCTGTATAAGCTTTATCTGCAATAAAAAATTAATATCTTCCTGACTTCTTTCTATAATTAATATTCTTGAATCAGGATATTTTTGACTTAAAGCTTGAGCAAATATTCCACAGCCTAAACCCAAAAGAATAAAAAAATTAAATTGATTATCTGTATTTATATTTTCAAGTTGTTTTTCAGCCTCTCTCTGGGGATTATATTTTGAATCAACTGTTTTACCGTTATATAAAAGAGGAATAAAAGTGCCATTTTTTGCTTCAATTATTGACTGGTATAATTTATTCATTACATATTTCCCTGAATTTTCTTTTTAATTTTGCAACTTCATTTTCCAGTCTTTCTTTGACTTCTTTATTGTCCGGATTATGATTGATGGAAAGATTTGAAAGAGGGAATAATTGCTTGATATTTTTTTCTGAAAAAATTAATTTTTCATTTTCTGTTAACTTTTTTAAACAAGTTGATTTTTTTTCTTGAATGACAAAATACTCATTTCCTTGTTTTTTACTTATATTATATTCCATACAGATTTCAAAAAAATTTTTACTGCTAATATCTTTTATTTTTCCAAGTTGATTTTTTGGATTGTCTATAATTCTATACACTCTATCCTTTTCAAAATTTCTTTCCTCAAACCATTGTAAATATATGTCTAAGCTGCCATGTGCTATTTCGCTTTTATAAAGCCGGCTCTGACATGGTAAAAGTCTGAAATCTTTTAGAGAGTTATTTATTTCAAGTTCATTGGGCTGACTGTGTTGGAAACCTTTACTATTTGCCATATCTAAACCAAATATATAAATTTTACCTAGACTATTACTTAAAGCAAAAGACAGTGCAGTTCCACTCACAGTTCCGTTTCTTTCTGCCTTTATGTATTTCGTAAAACCGCATATAGACAAAAGTTTAGAAGAAATTCCATCCCCATAATTTAGTGGTAAAATATAGTTGCTTGCTAAAAGCTTTTTATCAGCCCAACTTTCGGGTGAAAGTGCAATAAACCAATTTTCTGGAATATGTTTCAGATGTTCTCCAGCCCAATAGCCTCCGTCTGTTGACATGGTAAGATCAGCCTTAATATTATTTTCCAAAGCCAGTCGAATTGCTGAAGATAAAACAATTATAAAATATTTATCCTGATATTCCTTTATATAGGGAAGGGCTGCTTTTAAGCTAGGACCGGATGCTAAAATTAATACATCTCTGTTAATTTTTTCCTTTAATGTAATAGGATTTTTTAAGTATTTTATAAAATTTAGGGAATTAGAGAACCATTTTTTTTCAAAATATTCTCTAGTTACTAAAAGTGTTTTTGATTTTTCCATACATTCTTTAATGGCAAAAATACACTTTTTGTATTCTTCTGGAAAGACTTTTTTACTTGCTTCCCAATCAGAAAAATGTGTTTGATAAATTCCTTCTTCGCCTAGCAAAGAAAAGAGTTTTTCGTTAAAAGATGAATTAAAATTGATTATAAAATCGAAATTGTCGTTATATTTATTGAAATCTGAAGAAAAACGAATGGCCCCAAGCTTTATATCGGGATATTTCTTTTTTATAAATTTAGCAGCATAAGAAATTGCAGGTTCTATTAAAATTAAAATATTTTCATAGGGTAAAAGCTGTAAATTTTCAGCGTATCTTTCTGCTTCTTTAGAAGGATTATAGCCCGAATGTAAGAGTATTCCATCTGCACTGGCAGTAAGTTCCTCATTTTTAGCGGGCTTAAATTCAATCACAGTTATTCTACCTGTAAAAACTCTTTAATTTCTGGAATAGAATTTGCTATTCCAGAAACATTAAAGTTAATAATTTCAGAATAGTTTCCAATAACTCCAGAAAGATTTAATATTATATGATTTATCAGGTGTTCCTGTGTTAAATCTCTGGAAACTACGAAAATTGCTCTTGAACTATGCTGATTTATTCTTACTGATACATTTTTTGAAAAGTAACATAAGAAGCGGTTTGAGATTTCATTATAAATAGAATCAATGAAGGTTGCGGCTTTTGTTTTATCCTTTACCTGGGCCTGTAAAAAGCTTTCTACGGCTTCTTCAAAATCAACTTCCATTTCAATTACTTTAGATTCTCTAGTAATCAGGCGATTTAATGATTCAAGATTTATAATTTTTTTATTTTCATCAAGATTACATAAATCATGAATACATTCTTTAGGGAATTTTTGATTGCAGGAAATAAAGATTTTAGAATTTGAAGGCTTATATACTGCAACGGATTCTATATCGTCTTTTTGTGAAAAAGAAAACAACTGAAGCAGGGGAGAAAGTGTTCCATTATCATCTGTAAAAATATTTAATTCTTCAACAGTATCACAAATGCCATTCCAAAAGTCTACTGTGGAATATGATGATAAAATAGAGGCCCCATCAAAACCTATGCTGTTTTTTATAAGAAAGAAATTATCCTTTTTTTCAAATAGAGCACAAATTTTGAAATTATATTTGTTAATAAATTCAGAAAAAGCCAGTCCCTTATTTGTTTCAAGGTGACCGGCTTTTGAAAGCAAACCCATATTATGAAAGTCCTAATTCGTTGAACAATTTTTTATAAGTTATAAACTCATCTGATTTAGCAAATTCAACAATCTTTTCTTCTGGAAGGTTTTCAAGCAGCTGATCCATGTAGAGTAATACAGATTTAATATCCTGCTTCAAATCTTTAGAAACTGAACTTGTTTCAGCTTCAACTGCATCATCTTTCTTTGTAAGATAATCAAGATTACTCTCTGAGATTCCATTATCCAGATTATCTACTTCTGCAAAGCTTTCTTCTGCAGGAGCAGGGCTTACTTCTTCTTCTGTTACTAAATCATCAGTTGTTGCAAAATCCTCTTCTACTGGATTTTCTTCTATTACTGCTTCTTCAGTAACTTCTTCAAGAGAGCTTTCTGAAATTAAATCATCTGTTGTTGCAAAGTCGTCTTCAAGAGGCTCAATTTCAGAGCTTTCAAATACATCTACATCAGCGAAGTTCTCTTCTTCATTACTTTCTTCAACAGCATTTTCTTCAAGAGGACTTTCTTCTGCATTGTCTTCTTCAAGAATCTTGTCTACAGTAGGAATCTCTTCTTCAAGTTCTTCTTCTGTAGTATCTGCAACAGAATTAATAAAATCTGCTGAATTAGATTCTACAAGTAAGTCATCAGACTGAGGAATTGAAATCTCATCAGGAAGATCATTCTCTTCATCTTCAGAATCTTCTATTACGGCATTTTCATCAATTGAAGCCAGGTCTGGTTCATTAAGTTCTTCATCCTGGAAGTCAAATGTCAAATCCTCATCATTTGATTCTTCATCAAATGTTTCTTCTTCTGATATTTCTTCAATAGGAGTTTCTTCTTCAAATACTAAAGTATCATCATCAGATTTTTCTTCAATTTCTTCATCAAGATTAATTTCATCTACAAGAGATATTTCTTCATTTACTTCTTCCTCTACAGCAGCTTCTTCTTCAAATACTGGAGTTTCTTCTTCAACTATCTCTTCTTCAACTGGAATATCTTCTGAAACGTCTTCTTCAACAAATGTCTCTTCTTCTGCAGGAGCTTCTTCTTCAATTACAGTTTCTTCATCGAATACCGGAGTTTCTTCTTCTACAATTTCTTCATCAATTGTAATTTCGTCTGTAACAGGTTCTTCTACAACAGGCTCTTCAATACCAGAGTTTTCTACAATTGTTTCGTCTTCTACAGGAATATCTTCTTCGAATACAGGACTTTCTTCTGTTATAGAACTTTCATCAAAAGCAGGTACTTCTTCATCAAATACCGGAACTTCTTCTGAACTTTCTTCAAGGTTTTCTTCTTCAAAAACAGGTTCCTGATCGAATACCGGAGTTTCCTCTTCTGTTATGTTCTCTTCAAATGAAGGAGTTTCTTCTTCTGTAATTTCTTCATCTGCCGGAACTTCAACACTTTCTTCAACTATTTCTTCATCAAAAGAAGGACTTTCTTCTATTGCTGGTTCTTCAACTTCGTTTTCATCAACAGCTGTTTCTTCAATTTCATTTTCTTCAGCAACGGTTTCTTCTTCAACCGGAATATCTTCTTCAGCAAGGCTTTCTTCGAAAACAGGTTCTTCAGAAACTTCTTCTGTTACTGACTCTTCTGCTGCTTCTTGAACAATAGGTTCTTCTATTACATCATTTTCTTCAGTAGCATCATTTTCTTCTGCAGAAACTTCTTCACTTTCACTGAATTCTGCTGTATTAAAGATATTTGATAACTCATCTCCGGAGAGGGCAATAGTTTCATCTGTATCATCAGAATCAAAGAAGCCACCTGAAGACTGCTGGCTTTCATCTGCCTGTGGAATATCAAGCTCTTGTTCTTCTGTTTGTATACTGGCTTCGTAGCCTTCTGGTATTTCTCCAGCTTTTATTTCTTCTATATTACTCTTAATCTTATTGATTTCATCTTTAAGACCTGCTAAATCCTGAACAATTTGCTGCAGTAATGAGTTTTCTACTACTGTTGCATTTTCTGGAATTGTAGTCTGGGTTTCTGCTGGTGTTTCTGAAGTTGATGTTTTAATTTCATTAACTACAGGTGCTGTTGCCATGTTTTCATCTCCTACTGATAAGTCGTAATCGATAATTTTTTCTTTATTCTTAGCAGCTTCAACGTCCTGAGTTACAGGAGTTTCTTCTGCACTTGCATCAATACCAAAATCTGACAAATCAACTTCTTCTGTTGAAATGTCTCCTGTAGAAACTGCAACACTTTCTGTTTTAGAACTGTCTGCAGTATCTGCAATTGAATCAAAGGAAGTTCCAAAATCATCAAGTGAAATTTCTTCAGTTATAATTGAAGATTCTGAAGATGTATCATCATCGTCATCAGAATAATCTGTTTCTATTGAAATATTATCTTCTGTTTCTACCTGATCTGCTGATGAGTCAAATTCAATATCCATTTCCAATGGTTTTTCATCAACTATAGTGTCTTCTGCTTTTGCAGATTCATCTGGACCAGGAACAGCATCTGAGAAGCCACCATCCATAAAATCATCAAGAGAAAGTTCTTCAGATTCTCCAGAATCAGGTTCTTTACCTGGTTCAAAACCATTGTTACCTGCTGCAACAGTTTCGTCAGAGAAGCCTTCGTCCATAAAATCATCCAGTGAGATTTCTTCATCTTCACCAAATGTAATTTCTCCTGATTCTTCAAAGTCATGTGAGGGTTCTTCAGAATCATCGGGGAGGAGAGTCTCTTCAAAATCACTTGTAACATCTTGTGTTTCGTCAGAAGAAGCTTCTATTGATATGTCTGTAAAGTCTGGCATGTCTTCATCTTCTGTAGAATCTGCAAAGTCTTCTGCATTTACTTCTTCTATTGCAACATCACCAGCACCTGTTATGTTAGCTAATTCATCTGTGCTTAATGTGGAATCTCCCTCGAAGCCTTCTGCATCAGCATTTTCTTCGGTAGAAAACTGGGAGTCATCTTTGAACATATCTGAAAAGTCTGAATCGTCAAAATCTGGTAACCCTTCAGTTGAATCATTTAACTCCAGGTCTTCTTTATCGCCGGTGTTTTTTACCCAAACTCCATAGCTTTCAAGATCATTTGCGTTATCATCAGATCTGCTCATACATTTCCTCACATAAGTATAATTTATCTATATAATTATCGGCAAAAAAGGCTAAAAAGTACATAGATAATTTAGATTCTTTTTTTTATTATAACATATCTTTTGATTTCAGAAAACAGAAATTCTTGCCGATAATAAAATATATTATGAAACGTGCAAAATATTTGTTGTCGATTTTCTCTGCCACACTGGCTTATGTGTTAATTTCAGTTACTGTTGGACAGAATAGTATTCGTTGCTATAACCAAATGGAAGAGCAGAGAAGAATTATTAGCAAGCAGACTGATGATATTCAGAATATTAATAGTGAATTGAAGCTTGAGCTTACTGCACTTCAATTTGATAAGGCTGTTATTGCCGCTTATGCACGTAAATTAGATTATGTTTCAGAAGATGAAAAGCTTGTAAAAATTACCGGTTTAAAACCTGCTCAGACTGCACTTTATGATACAGGCACTGTAGTAAGACATGAAGAACCTGAATTCCTTCCTGAAAAATACTGTAAGATAATTGGTCTTTTCTTTGGCTTACTTACTTTTATTATAATTTTCCTTTATGACATTAATAAGGGGAATATATTATTTGATAAGGATAAAAAGCCAATCGTTACGGGTGTTCCTGTTTACGATCTTCCTCAGATTTAATTTTAATTAATTTATTCTTTTCCACTCTACGGTTAGGGAGCCTGCTTCGTAGTCATCTCCCTTTTGAATTAGTGTATTTTTTGTTCCTGTCAAAGTGTCATTATCTAATGCTGTAAGAGTCCAGGTTATTGGTTCTGCTGTTAATGCTGCATTTAATGCAATGCTTCTTGGTAATTCAGGGTAGAAGGAAGCATTTGCTCTTCCTTTTTGTGTAATTACGATATTCTGTTCCTGATCGCTGCTTGATAATTCAATTCCGATATTCATTGAAGCTCCATTCTTAAAAATAACAAAGCCTCTTCCGCCTCTAAGTATAACAACCTTATCTATAGTTGATTCTCCGACCCAGGTTCCAGATAAAACTTCTGTTGATTCAATAGAACTTTGTTTTTGAATATCACCAGTTGAGTTTGATTTTTGTAATGTAACTGTATTCTGATCTTTTTCTATAAGATTTTTTATGGTTTCCTGCAAAGTAGATTTTGGTTCCATAAGAATCTTATAAAAAGAATCGTAAGTTTTTGACTTTGAATGTTCTTCATTTTTTGCTTTGTCAACAACTTTAAAAATTGAAGTCCATTTTTCACTTGCTTCATCTTTTGTTATGAGTGCATAAAATGAAAGTTTAGATTCAGAAAATAACTGACTGTCAGGTTCTTCGGTTATAAAAGATTTTCCATCTCTTTTATCTGTGACCGAAAAGTTATTTATTTCTGTCAATTGAGTATAATAGAGGTCACTGGTCATTTTGGACATGTTAGCATCAATCTGTGTTGCTATAATTCCATAATAATCAATGTTATAAGCCTGTGAAAAAAGCAGGCAGGGGGTAATAATGAGAATAATAGAAAAAAGAGATTTTTTAATATTCTTCACTTTAGCCTTTTAACCTCTTTGAGAAATCTCTTTGCATTTCGCGATTAAGATCTCTGTTCTTAATACTTTCACGCTTATCATACTGCTTTTTACCCTTGCAGACTCCAAGCGTTGCTTTTACTCTTCCATTCTTTAAATAAAAGTCCAAAGGAACCAAAGTGTAACCTTTTTCGTCAACTTTTCTTGTAAGTTTTTTTATTTCTTCTTTATGAAGTAAAAGTTTTTTTGGTCTGTCCGGGTTATGATTAAAAATAGAAGAAAAAGCATATTCTGATATGTGCACATTTTTAACCCAAACTTCGCCATTTATAATTTCTGCGAATGCGTCTGGAAATGAGATGCTGCCATTTTTTACTGATTTAACTTCTGTTCCCTGAAGTTCAACACCACATTCGTAGGTGTCTTCAATGAAGTAATCAAATCTGGCTTTTCTATTTTCTGCTATAATTTTTCTATCAGCCATAAAGTTTATTATATGCTATACATGATTTGGTTTCAAGTTTCCACTGAGTTGAATTTTGCATTAGTTTTCTTTAATATATAAATGAAAAATTAAAGTATTAGAGGTTATGTTTTGAACCGTAAACAGATGGCAACTCCATATCAAATGAAAAAAGCAAAGCAGAGAAAGGTTTTCCTTATATTTTTATACGCAGTTTTTCTTTTTGCTTTTATTAATACAATTTTGACTTATATTATATTTCCGGTTAGACAAACCTCTCTTTCTATGATTCCAGATGTTCAGCAGGAATCTGTTGTAATGGTTTCTCCTGTTGCTTCAAAATATGAAAGAAGTGATATTGTTTTAATTGGAAAAAGAGTTTCTGAAGAAAAAGGGCTTTTTGACCGTTTTTGTGAATTGTTTATTTCTTTTTTCACTGGACGTCAGGTCTTTGTTTCTGAAGATTCTTCCTTTCCTGGAACAAAACAGAAGCTTAGAAGAATTGTAGGTATGCCTGGTGACACTATTTATATGCGGGATTATGTAATGTATGTAAAACCAAAGGGAACAAGGCACTTTCTTACAGAATTTGAAATTACCCCAAAAACTTATAATGTAACTTTCTTTACTGCGCCTGCTGGTTGGGATTCTTCATTAGGAGTAAAAGGTTCTTTTGATGAAATTGTTCTTGCTGATGATGAATATTTTGTTCTGGGCGATAACAGAAAATCCACCGATGATTCTCGTTTATGGGGTGTCGTTACAAAGGATGATATAGATGCTAAAGCGCTCTTCTGTTATCTTCCTTTCAAGAATTTTAAATTATATTAGGGAATCCTTTTTGTGGACTATAAACTTGAAGGAAGAAAACTTGGTTTATATATTCATATTCCTTTTTGTCTTTCTAAATGCACCTATTGTGATTTTTTCAGTATTGAATCAAAAAAAAAGGTTCCTCAAAGTTATTTGACAGCTCTATGTAATGAAATTTCATTTCTTTTTCAGAATAGTAAAGCTTCGAATGTTAAGATAGATACTATTTATATAGGGGGAGGAACTCCAAGTCTACTTTCTTTGCAGCAGATTGAATTTCTTACTTCCTTTTTATTTAATGAGCTTCCGATTCTTCCAGATTATGAGTTTACAATAGAAGTAAATCCTGATGACCTTAATCTTCCGCTTTTGGAAAAACTATGGACTTGTGGAATAAATCGGATTTCCTGTGGTATTCAAAGCTTTAATGATGCGTCTCTAACATTTTGCCATAGGCGGGCTAATTCAAGTACAAATCAAAAAGCTCTGACTCTTTTAGCATCAAAATGGCCGGGCTTACTTTCTTTGGATTTTATATCTGCAATGCCAAATGAAAATCAGGCTTCTTTTTTAAGTGGCCTGAAAGAACTTATTTCTTCTAATCCGGATCATCTTTCAATGTACTCTCTCACAATAGAAGAAAAGACTCCTCTTGGAAAACTGCTTGATTCTGGTTCTTTACAATATGATTTTGAAGCAGCTGATGAAATGTGGCTTAAAGGTCGTGATTTTCTGGAAGAAAATGGCTATAGGGAGTATGAAGTTTCAAATTTTTGCAAAAGTGGAAAAGAATGTCGGCATAATATGAAATACTGGAGTCGTGGAGATTATGTCGGCTGTGGCGCTGGTGCAACTGGAACTATTTATTTTGAGGGTGGAGCTGCCTTAAGGCGTACTAATCTTAATGATATTTCTCTTTATAGTGATTATTGGAATAAGACAAAATCTGATTTATCTTTACATGTAGAGCTTCCTTATTATTTTGAAGAGATTGAAGCTGAAGAAGGTGAGCTTGAATTTTATATGATGGCTTTAAGAAAGCTTGATGGATTTTCAGAATCGGAATATGAAAAGCATTTTAATAGAAAACTTCCTGAAAAAATACTTTCTTTATTTGAAAAATGGCAATCAAAAGGCTTAGCAAAAATAGAAAAAAACAATAATGATATTTTATATTCTTTAGGAAAAGAGGGGATTATTTATCTGAATAGCTTTCTAAAGGAATTGTTATAAAGAAAGTAGTTCCTTTTCCTTTTTCTGATTCACAGCTTATTTTCCATTTGTGTATTTCTACAATATCATGAACTACTGTTAATCCTATTCCTAAACCCTTTTGTTTGTTTGTGTTTTGCCCTCTGTAAAAAATATTAAAAATGTTATTAAGTTCATTTTTTTCCATGCCAATACCAGAATCTTCAAGAGAAAGTTTTATACACTTGTCTTCAAGATGGGCATCGAAATGAATTTTGTCATGATTTTTTGTGTAATGAAGGGCATTTGTAAAAAGATTGTCTAAAGCTCTTAAAAGAAGGTTTTTGTTTGCAAGTATGGTTATGTTTTCAGGAATGTCTATGTTATATGTGTAATTTCTGTTGTAAATTGGCATTGTTAATTCGCTGGATTTTGCAAATAAGTGGAAGACTTCTCGTGCATTAATAGGTTCGAGCTGTTCTGTAAGCTCATTTAAATCCATCCTCATATAATCAATTAGAGTTTCTGTGATTCCTTCAAGTTCCTGAGTTTTCTGAGAAATAATGTCGAGTCCGTTTTTTGTTTCTTCAGGGCCTGTTAAAAAGCCATCGCTTAGTGCTTCTGTATAACCTTTTATAATTGAAATTGGAGTCCTGATATCATGACTGATTCCCATAATAAATCTGCTTTTTTGATTTTGAGCATTTATAAGAGATAATCTCATTTTTTCAAGATTTTGCATAATATCTTCCATTTCAGATATTTGTAATATTCTTGAGTTTGCTTCTGGTATAACGGATTCCTGCAGACTACCACTGGAAAGATTTTCAGTTTTTTTCTGTAATTGTGTAAAAAAAATTAATATCCATTTGAAAATAAAAAATAGAAAAATTGTTATGCTGATTATCATTATAAAAAGTGCAAATACATATATTACAGCTTTTTTAGAGTGAATAGGTACAGGGGATAAAAAAAGCAAATCTATTGTAAGAAAAATAGAAAGAGTGATTGGTATGCTAAGCAGAAAAACAAAGAGTAGAACAGTAAGCTTTTTTAACTTCATGCCTGGAATTTTCCTGAAATCAGATTTTCGTTAAAAACATATCCTTTTCCGAATTCTGTTTTAATTATTTCTTCATTATCAACTCTGATTTTCTTTCTGAGTCTCTGTATATAAACGGCAACTGCAGTTACGTCTCCATAAGTTACCTTCCATACAGACTGATAAATCTGTTCTGGAGAAATGATTTTTCCTGCATTCTTTACAAGGTATTCAAGTACATCATATTCCTTTTGTGAAAGAGGAATTTTGGTCATTCCTTTCTTTAATACACAGCTGTTAAGAAGAATAGTGTATTCTCCAAACTGAATTGATTCTTCAGCCTTTGCATTTGCAGAAAGCTGACGTCTAATTGCAGCCTTAACTCTTGCAACCAGGACGTTAGGAGAGAATGGCTTTGTAATGAAATCATCAGCGTATTCCAGACCGTGTATGATATCTTCATCAGAGTCTCTTGCAGAGGTAATAATTACAGTCGGTGATATTTCAGTGTTTTCTTTTAGTTGTTTTAAAAAGTCAAATCCGCTTACTCCGGGTAAATTTAAATCAAGCAGGATAATATCAGGAGCTCTGTTGTTTTTTAAGGCTTCCAGAGCAGATTCAGCATCATAAAATGCCTTTGCTTCCATATCAGATTTTTCAAGATATAGACAGATTAACTTAGAGAGACATTCTTCATCTTCAATTACATAAATAACAGGATTAGAATTATTCATTATACGTTTAATTTAACACATAAAATAAAGCGAAATAAAGAGGAAAAAAAGAAATAACAGTTTTTTTATAATATTTTAAAATGAAATATTGAAATATAGAAAAAAAAGATTATAATTATTATAATAATGATAGAAGTAATGCGGTTAGATGGGAAAATATATTGGGTGAATCCGCATATGATTGAAAGTATGGAAACTACTCCAGATTTGACACTAACAATGTTGTCAGGTCGAAAAATCATTGTAAAGAATTCCCCTGAAGATATAATAGAAAAAATCGTTGCATACCGTCGCAATATCGGTGTGGACAGGCAAGAGGTCTTATAGTGGATATAGCAAGTATAATTGGTATCGTTGGTGGTGCTGCCATGATCGTTATGTCGGTTGTAACATCTGGTGGTACTTTGGGTGGAATTATCGATGTTCCTTCTGCTGCCATGACAATTGGTGGTTCTTATTTCGCCATGTTTATTGCGGCTCCTTTAAAAAAGGCCTTAGGTATGTTTAAGATTATGGGCCGAGCCTTTAAAATACCTGATTTTGGTGAAAAAAACATAGTAGTAAATATGCAGGCTCTTTCGGAAAAGGCCCGACGAGAAGGTATTCTTGCTTTGGAAGATGGTCTTGATGATCTTGAAGATGACTTTATGAAGATGGGACTTCGTCTTGTTGTTGATGGTACTGATGGAAATATCATTCGAACTATTATGGAAAACGAAATGAACCAGATAGAAGCCCGCCACATGGATTGGATTGGACTTATCAATGCCTGGGCTGGATTCGCTCCTGGTTTTGGTATGATGGGTACTGTAGTAGGTCTTATTGGTATGTTGAACAACCTTGAAGATAAATCATCTTTGGGTCCTAACATGGCCGTTGCCTTGATTACAACACTTTACGGTTCCATGATGGCCAACTGGCTTATTACTCCATTTGCTACAAAGCTCCTTGCTCATAACTCAGCAGAAATGAGGGCAAAAGAAATGGTTATTGAGGGGGTACTTGCTATTCAGGCAGGTGAAAACCCTCGTATTATGGCTCAGAAGCTTCTTACTTATCTTGATCCTGTTTCAAGAAAGGCAATTGAAGCAGATGTTTTGAAGGATTAATTAGGAATTAAAAATGGGAAAGAAAGCAAAAGCACCTGAAAAACCATCATCAGCCTGGCAGGGTACTTACGGAGATATGATTACTCTCATGCTCTGCTTCTTCGTAATGCTTTATGATCCTTCAGAAATAGATATTACTACTATGGCTACTATTACTCAGAGCCTTCAGATGTCTGAAACAACTACAACATCTGGTGGACTTTCTCTGTCTGCAGGTCAGCTGGCAGATTTAGGTAATAATGTAAATGCTTTGCCATCTCTTGAAAAAGGAAAATCTTTAGGAACTGCAAAAAAGAAGGCGGTCAGTCTTTTTGCTCCTGATATTAAATCTAATAAAATTACAATTACAAGTGATGAGCGTGGACTTATCATAACTCTTCTTTCTGATAATTTTTTTGAAGAGGGAAGTGCTGAATTAAATATAAATGATACCCGTGATACTCTTTTGAGACTTGCGGATTTCTTCAAATCTGATGAATTAAAAGGTAGAAGATTCAGAATTGAAGGTCATACGGATAATACACCTGTTGCATTGGGGTCACAATTTCCTAGCAATTGGGAACTTTCTGCAACAAGAGCTGTTAATGTTCTCCATTATCTTGCCGATTATGGAGTAAGGGAAAATGATTTTTCTGTTGCCGGTTATGCTGACACCAGACCAAAGTTTTCTAATGATACGGCTGAAAGCCGTGCTTATAACAGACGTGTGGATATAATTATCCTAGACGAAGGACATTTTTAATGTTACAATATTTAGTATTGATTTGCTGGAGGGGAAATGGCAGACGATGAAGATATCAACCTTGATGATGGTGGCTCTGGTGGAGCTCCAGAAAAGAAAGGTGGACTAGGTGGCCTATTGCCAGGTTTGTTAAAATGGGTGATTATAGCTCTTGCTGCAATTATTGTTATTGTAGTGGTTGTTGTTGTAACCATGAAAATTGCAAGTAAGAACGCTACTCGCGTAACTGCAATCCCTACATCAGAAGAATATGTCTCAGGTCAGCGTGAAGTTTACGACTGGTATACTTCTCTTGGTATTATTCAGACTACAACTTGCGATGAACCTCCTGCAACAGTTCGTATTGATGTTGCTCTTGCCTATAAAAAGGATGATAAGACAACTTCAACTGAAATTACTCAGCGTACTGTAGAGTTAAAAGCATTTTTAAGAAGATATTTTAGCAGTAAAACTGCTTCAGAGCTGAGAAATACAGCAAATGAAGATGCTTTGGAAAATGAAATTAAAAATGGTATCAATGATAAGATTCTGAGCAGCTCTCGTATACGAGATGTCGCATTCCTCCAGAAAGATGTCATTGAACAGAATTAATTGAACAGAGTTAAAAAGGTGGCGAGTGCATGAACGAAGTTCTGTCACAGGACGAAATTGACCAGTTGCTTACTGCAATCAGTTCGGGAGATTCCGATACAGATGACTTTAAGCCGGTCAATAGTACCCGTAAAATAAAAATTTATGACTTCAAACGTCCTGATAAATTCTCAAAGGAACAGTTGCGTACAGTCTCAAATATGCATGAGACTTTTGCTCGTTTAACAACAACTAGCCTTTCGGCTCAGTTGCGTTCTCTTGTGCATGTACACGTAGCTTCTGTAGACCAGCTTACTTATGAGGAATTTATTCGTTCTATTCCAACCCCAACAACGCTGGCTGTTATTAATATGGATCCATTGAAGGGAAATGCCGTTCTTGAAATTGACCCGGCAATTACCTTCTGTATGATTGACCGCCTCTTTGGTGGTCGTGGTGCTACAACCGGAAATAAAAACCGTGACCTTACAGATATTGAGCAGGAAGTAATGGAAGGCGTAATTGTACGTATTCTTGCAAATATCCGTGAAGCCTGGACACAGGTAATTGACCTTCGTCCACGATTTGCTCAGATTGAAACAAATCCTCAGTTTGCTCAGATTGTACCACCAACTGAAATGGTTGTGCTTGTTACCCTTGAAACAAAAGTAGGTGATGAAGAAGGAATGATGAACTTCTGTATCCCTTACCTGGTACTAGAGCCTATTATTTCAAAACTTTCATCACAGTTCTGGTTCTCATCTGTAAGAAAAAATTCAACAACTCAGTATTTAGGAACTATTAAACAGCAGCTTACTTCTGTTGATATGGATGTTGTTGCAGATATTGGAACCGTTAATTTGCCTATTAGAGACGTACTTTCATTGCGTGTAGGTGATGTTGTACGTCTTTCTACAATAAAAATCGGGGATCCTTTATCCCTGAGTATAGGAAACAGAAAAAAGTTTTACTGCCAACCGGGAGTTGTCGGTAAAAAAATGGCAGTACAAATTACAGGAAAAATTGAAGACGTTGATTCAGACGAATTTGAAGAGCTTTCTGTAGAAGGAGACGAAACATATGAGTGATGGTGCTATCTCACAGGATGAAATTGATGCATTGCTTTCCGGAGTATCTATTGATGGATTAAACTCCTCCGGACATGTAGGCAACACGCCTTCGTATAATTTTGATATTCCTACTCTTCAGAAGCTTGCAGATGATCTTAAGCCAAAGCTTGAAGAAAATATCAATAAATATACAAGTGCTACTTTTACATGTGATGCTCCAGTAGTAGAAAAAACTAATCGAGATAGAGTTCTTTCTAAGCTTCCAGAAGTTGTAATTGGAGTAAATGCTGATTATAACCAGGGAATTAAAGGAAGTCACCTTTATCTTTTATCATCAGAATTTGCTCTTAAACTTTTCCAGCTGGTAAGTTCTGAAGAGGCTGCAGAAGTTGATGATATGGTTCTTTCTGTAGTTTCAGAATTTGTAGCAACACATATAAGTGCAGAAATTACTCAGATTGATAGTGTAGGTAAAGTACCAGGTCTTGCTTATGCAACACCAGAAGGCTTTAATGAATCTAAGGCAATGGTTATGTTCCCACAGGGAGATTTCGTTGTGGCAAGTTATCCATTGAGCCTTGACGGAAATTCATATACTTTATGGGAATGTCTTGGTGGAGATTCTGCAGAAGGTATTTCAAAGGCTCTTGGTGGTGATTCTGCTGCTACATTAACTCCAGTTGACTTAAATGCTTCTATGGGTGGTGGTATGGATGCCTCTGCTATGGGAATGGGCGGCATGCAGCAAATGGGTGGTGCAATGCCAAACATGGGCATGGGTCAAATGGGTGGCATGCAGCAGATGGGCGGTATGCCTAATATGGGAATGCCACAGATGGGAGGCGCAATGCCAAATATGGGCATGGGCCAAATGGGTGGCATGCAGCAGATGCCAATGGGTATGAACATGGGTATGAATGTTCCTAATGTTCAGCAGCTGCAGTATCCAAATTTAACAGCAGGTTTAAGTTCTAACGAGCAGGGAAATATCGGTTTAATCATGGATGTAAACATGGAAATGACCGTAGAGCTCGGACGTACAAAGAAATCCATTAAAGATATTCTTGGAATGGGTGAAGGTACAATTATTGAGCTTGATAAGCTTGCCGGTGAACCTGTAGACATTCTTGTTAATCATAAACCTATTGCAAAGGGAGAAGTTGTAGTTATCGATGAAAACTTTGGTGTTCGTGTAACTGAAATCCTTTCTCCTATTGAAAGAGTTAATGAATTAACCTAAAACCAATTTTATATATCCCTTTTGGGATAAAAGAGGTGGGGAAAATTGGGGAAAAAAATATCTCTTAAAGCCGTGCTTTTTGGCATGGCTATTATCTTTTTTACATTACCTTTTTATGCTCAGACACAAAATTCAGAATCAGAAACAGAGCAAAGTATCTCTTCTTCTGATCTGGAAAAAAGTATAGTATTTTCAACTTCAGATAACAGTCCTGCTGGTCAAACTTCCCCAAATCAGAATAAAAAAACTTCTGGAATCGGAATATTTGTAAAAATGATTCTTGTTCTTGTGATAATAGTTTTTCTGATTTATGGAATCTTCTGGTTTATTAAGAAAAAGTCAAATGTTGTTACTAATGAAGATGATTATTTAAGAAGAGTCGCTGCTATTAATATTGCACCTGGAAAATCAGTCCAGGTTGTAACTCTTATTGATAAAGCTTTTTTGATTGGTGTAACTGAAGATTCAATTACTCTTCTGGGTGAAATAAATGATGATGAGCTTATAAAGGCTATGAATCTTAATTCTGATAAGAAGTCAAATATTAAGAAGCCTGCAACCTTTGCAGAAGTGCTTGATATGTTTCTTGTTAAGACTGGAAAACAGAAAAATGTTTTTTCTGAGTCTGAAGAAGAGGTTTCACAAATGTTTAATAATGAAAACAGGAGTTAAAAGGGCATGAAATCACGCATTTTAAAAATTGTTTTCATTATGCTTATTTTTTCTTCTATGAGTCCGCTTTTTGCGCAATCTACTGGAAATCAAAATTTTCCTCAAGGTTCAAGCCAAGGAACCACTCAGATGAGTGGAAATGTAACACAGCCTTTAATTCCAAATGTTTCTGTAGAAATTACTCAGCCCCAAGATGGTAAAGAAGTAGCTTTTTCAGTAAGACTTCTGCTGATTCTTACTGTATTAACCCTTGCACCAAGCATTTTAATTCTTCTTACCTGTTTTTTAAGATTTTCAATCGTTTTAGACTTTATAAAAAGAGCTCTTTCTCTTCAGCAGGTACCTCCAACAGCAGTTTTGAATGGAATTGCATTTTTTATGACCTTGTTTGCTATGTGGCCAACATTTACAAAAATCTATGATAATGCTTACAAGCCACTTTCTGATGGTCAAATTTCTATTGAAGAAGCATATACTGAAGCAGAAGCTCCTTTAAGAATGTTTATGTATACTCAAATGTCTGATGATACTAGTTACATAACTATGTTTATGAATATGGCAAAACTGCCAAAGCCGGCAAATCTTTCAGAAGTACCAACTTATGTTTTAATACCTGCCTATATTCTTCATGAACTGACAGTTGCTTTTAAAATAGGTGTTTTGCTTTATATTCCATTTATTATTATAGATATGGTTGTGGCCAGTGTACTTATGGCTATGGGTATGATGATGCTGCCGCCAGTTCAGATTTCTATGCCATTTAAGCTGATATTGTTTGTTCTTGTAGACGGTTGGGGACTTTTAACCCAGCAGTTGTTCACTTCTGTAATAAAGTAGGAGGTAGAAAAAGATGTCAACCGGTGAAATTTCAGTATTAATGCGTGGTGCTATAGTTCAGGTTATATCTATGATTGCGCCAATTTTAGGACTTGCTCTTATTGTTGGATTAATTATCGCAATTTTTCAGGCTACTACCTCTATTCAGGAACAGACTCTTACTTTTCTTCCTAAGCTCTTGGTAATTCTTCTGGTAATTGCACTTTTAGGGGGAACAATGTTTGGTTCCTTAGGAGAATATACAATAGAATTATTCCGTAGAATTCCTGATTTTGCAAAGTAGGCTGTAATATATGGATAGAATAATATCGCAGGCACCCTTGTTTCTCTTAATTTTTGTACGTTGTGCCGCAATGCTTTTTACTCTACCTTTATTCTCTACCAGAGCGGCATCCAGAATTGCTAAGGTTGCTCTTGCGGGATATATTTCTTTTTTTCTTTTAGGTACAGTCGATTTATCTATTTATAATCCTTATCTTGAATTAGAGGGTATTGCCTCCCTGCAATTTCTTCTTATTGCAATAGGAGAAGCACTTATCGGAATTATTATGGGTTTTTATGTTACCATAATTTTTTCGGCCTTCAGTACAGCAGGTCAGTTTATTGCTTTTCAAATGGGATTAAGTGCCGCCAGTTCCTATGATGCCCTGTCTCAGGTTGAAAATCCTCTTATGGGTCAATTTTTTAATCTGGTAGCCATGTTGATTTTTATGCAAACTCATTGGTTTCAGAAGTTGTTTTTCGGAGGATTAACAGAAAGCTTTGCTTCCTTAAATGCTATAAATATTGCAACAAGTGGAAACCATATCGTTAGATTTATGCTTAGAAGCCTGACTGATTTGTTTTCCGATGCCCTGGTAATTGCTTTGCCTGTTATGGGAACTATGTGCCTTATTACAGTTACAATGGGCCTTTTGGGTAAGGCTGCACCTCAGATGAATCTTCTTTCTGAAGGTTTCCCTATAATGATTTTAGTGGCATTTACAATTATTGCTTTTGTAATGCCAAATATAATTGATTTCTTTGTTCGCTCCTTTAATAAAGGCTTTTCTGATTTAAGTGAATTTTTCCGACAAGTTACTACTACTGCTACGGGGGGAGGTTTATAGTAAATGGCTGCAGAAGACGAAGGACGTACCGAAGAACCGTCGGAATATAAACTTGAAAAGGCCAGAAAAGAAGGCCGAGTTGCAAAAAGTCAGGAGGTAAGTGGAGCCTTAATTCTTCTGCTTGGTGTAATTACAATTATTGCTATGGCAAAGTTTATTCTTAATCAGCTTGCAGGTGCCATGACTTTCTTCTTTGATAGAAGTACTAGTGAAGATATTTTTAATCCTGATTTTATTACTGCTTTTTTTAACTTTTTCTTAAGATGCATAATTCCTGTTGGAGTAGTTGGTTTTATTGCTGCAATTATTGGAAATATTATACAAACAAAAGGCTTTATTTTTAGTTTAAAACCAATTGAGCCAAAATTTTCTAAAATTGTTCCAAAAATTGGTGAATATCTTAAAAAGACAATTTTTTCTGTAAAAGGACTTTTTAATATTGCAAAATCTCTTGGAAAGGTTGCAGTTATTGTTTTGGTTGCATATGCATATATAAAAAAAGATCTTTTTGTTCTTATTCAAATAATTCAAAATGGTGATATTGCAGGTGCTTTAGTAAAGGTAGCAACTATGGCAGCTCAAATTTTGCTTACAGTTGCAGTCCTCTTTCTTGCAATTTCTATTCCTGATTATTTTGTTTCCCGCCATGATTTTATGCAGGAAATGAAAATGACAAAACAGGAACAGAAAGAAGAATATAAGGAAATGGAAGGTGATCCTGAAGTAAAAAGTCGTTTGCAGCAGTTGCAACGTCAGCTTTTACAGCAGAATATACCAAAGGCAGTTGCAGAATCAGATGTAGTAATTGCAAACCCTACACACTTTGCTGTTGCATTAAAATGGGATAGAGAAGTATCTGATGGTCCTATAGTAAATGCAAAAGGTGAGGATGCTGTAGCATTAAATATCAGGCGTATAGCAGAAGAAAACAATATTGAAGTAGTAGAAAATCGTCCTCTGGCGCGAGATTTGTATACAAATATTGAAATTGGTGCTATAATACCAGAAACATATATTAAAGCCGTTGCAGTAATTTATGCAGGGCTTGAAAAATTTAAATATGTTAATTCTTAAACGTTAATTCGTAATTTGCTGGGTGGGGACTTATGGCAGATGAACGTCGTGGGAGCATTGTAACATTTATACAGAAAAACGCTGTACCTGTTGCTGTCGTTATAACTGTATTTCTCCTCTTCATTCCAATTCCAAAATTTCTTGTAGATTTGAGCATGATTTTAAATCTTGCTTTGTCTATAATTATTTTGCTTGTTGTAGTTCAAATTCCCAGACCATCCGATTTTCAGTCCTTTCCTAGAGTAATTCTTTTTCAAACTTTGTTCAGTTTAGCTATAAACATTTCTTCTACGCGACTAATCCTCACCGGTCAAATAAGAAATGGAAAGCTTATAGGTCAAAGTGATATGGTTACTGCTTTTGCTAAAATTGTAGCAGGCGATAATCTTGTTGTTGGTTTTATTATCTTTATCATTCTGATTGTTGTTCAGGTTCTTGTAGTTACCAAGGGTGCCGGGCGAGTTTCTGAAGTTGCAGCCCGCTTCTCTTTGGATTCTATGAACCAGAAGCTTTTTGATATTGATAATCGCCTTAATACAGGAGTAATTGATGAAGCGCAGGCAGAGGAACTGAAGGAAGCTGTACGTAGGGATATAGACTTCTATTCCAATATGGACGGTTCCTCTAAATTTGTAAGTGGAAACGTAAAAGCTGGTATTGTCATTACGGTTATAAACCTGATTGGTGGAATCTTAATGGGAACAATACTGGCAAATTTCTTTGGTAATCAAAGTATGAATATTGGTGATGCTATGAGAACCTATTCTACACTTACAATTGGTGATGGATTAACCTCACAGCTTCCTTCTCTCATTATTTCTTTTGCAACAGGTTTACTGGTAACCGGAACAAAATCGGACGAAACAATTGATATTCAGCTTAAAAAAGAATTTACAAGCGATGGTCATATTTACGAAATAGTTGCTATGGTTTTAATCGCTGCTGGAGTTATTTTCAGTCTTAATGGTCAGCCATCATTACTTGCAATACTTGTTCCTGTAGGTATTTTATTCTTCTACATGGGAAACAAAATGACAAAAGAAAAAACTGCAAAAGAACTTGTTGCCCAGCAAAGTGCCCAAAAAGCTGCTTCAACTCAAAAGGCCGCTGCAACTGATAGTGAAAAAATTGTTATGCTTGATCCTCTTTCTCTTGAGTTGGGCTATGCCTTAATTCCTCTTGTTGATAAAGAAAAAGGCGCTGAACTTTTGGAAAGAATTTCTAGAATCCGTGATGAATCTAGACTTGATATTGGTTTAAATATTCCAAAGATTCGTATTCAGGATAATATGACTCTGGATCCAAATGATTACAGCTTCAAAATTGAAGGAATTGAAGTTGGTCATGCAACAGTCCGCCTGGGCTATGTAATGTGTATGGATACCGGTGCTGTAATGGATAAACTTGAAGGAGAAAGTACCAAGGATCCTGCCTTTGGAATGGATGCTATCTGGCTTCCTGAAGACAGAAGAAGTGAAGCTGAAAGTGCAGGCTATGTAGTTGTAGACCCACCTACAATTATTTCAACTCATATTACAGAAATTATTCGCTCTCATGCTGCAGAACTTATCGACAGACAGGCTGTTTCTGATATTCTCGAAACAGTTAAGAAAACAAATTCTGTACTTGTTGATGAAGTTCTTAATACAGCAAAATTCTCTTACGGTACAATAGAAAAGGTTTTGCAGAATCTTTTGGAAGAAAAAGTTTCAATCAGAAATTATGTCAAGATTCTGGAAACTATGGCCAATTATGCAAATGTTTCCCACAATGTTTGGGAGCTTACAGCAAAGGTTCGCGAAGCCTTGGGCTCTCAGATTTGTCTGCAATATGTAAATCCTGCAGATAAAAAACTCCGTGTTATGAGACTTTCACAGGAGCTTTCGGAGCTTATTGCAGATCATGCCTATAATCCTCCAGATGGTTCTAAACCTTATGTTGCCTTAGACCCTGTAGACAGAAGAAGGTGGATTAAGGCTGTTAGCGGTTCTCTAAGCAAGGTTAATGGCATGGGAATAATGCCAATTATACTTTGTGTTAGTAGTGTCAGGCAGCTTGTCAGGTCTGCTTTAGAGCATGAGCAGCCTGGAATAGTTGTTATATCAGATATGGAGCTTTATGCTGCAGGTAGTAATGTAGTTCCAGAAATCATAGATGATATAACAGATGAAGAGTAAAAAGTTAGAAAAATAAGTTGGTAGGGATAAAACTTTATGAGTTTTGATTATGACAAAAAATTAAAAATCACCGGAAATTCAATTGATGAATGTAAGGAAAAACTCTTTAAAACCTTTGGAAAGGATTTTCGAATAGTTGATAAACAGATTGTTCAGAAGAGTGGATTTCTGGGGTTTGGAAGAAGGGATGTTACAGAAGTAACTTATGTAACTTTTCATCCAAATGCTTATTCTCCTGACTCAAAATCTTATGATGATGATGCTGAAGCTCAAAGACTTGCAAAAAATAGAGAAGGAATTCTTCAGAATCAAAGTTCTGTTTTGATGTCTGCTCAAATTTCTCAATTAAACCAGCAGTTTAATGCAAAAATTGATGAATTTGAAAAGGTTATGTCTAATAAACTGCAGACAATAGCTGGTGGTCAGGAAAAACATGAATCAATTGTAAAGATAGAAGATTTACTTTCCCAAAATGAATTTACTTTCTCATATATAAAAATGATGGAAGAAAGAATTCGTAATGAATTTTCTCTTGAAGGTCTTGAGGATTATGATTTAGTAGAACGCCGGGTTGTGGATTGGATAGGAGAGTCTATTTCTGTTGCTAAAGAAAGTGTGTTTAGGCCTCCTCATGTTTATATTATTGTTGGACCAACAGGTGTTGGAAAAACAACAACTTTAGTAAAGCTTGCTGCTATGTTTATCAAATCCTTTAGTGTTGAAAATAGTGGACGTAGACCAGAAGTTTGCTTTATCACAACAGACTCAATGAGGGTTGGTGCTCTGGAACAGTTGGAACGATGGGGAGACCGTCTTTCCTCAAGAGTTCTAAAAGCAGAGCGTGTTGAAGATTTAAAAACTCTTTATGATGAAAATCGTAATAATGTTGATGCAATTTTTATTGATACCAGTGGTTATAGTCCAAATGATGCTGCACATCTAGCTCAAATAAAAATGCTGCTTGATGTTCCGGGTATGAATCCTGATGTATATCTGGCTCTTACAGCCTCTACAAAGGCTCGCGATCTTCAAAATATTATGCAAAATTACGAGCCTTTTGGTTATAAATCTGTTATAGTTACAAAATGTGATGAATCAGAACAAATAGGAAATGTAATAAGTGTTCTGAATGAAAGACATAAAACTATATCATATTTAACACATGGACAGATGGCTGCCCGTGATATTACAAAAGCAAATGTTGTTGAATTTCTGAAACGTCTTGAAGGCTTTAAGATAGACAGAGTTCATATTGAAAATAAATTTGGAGTTGAGATGTAAATAACATCCAGACAACACCACTTATGTGGAGTTTACAAGGAGTATAAATATGGAAGAACAAGCTGAAGGATTAAGCGAATTATTAGGTGAAACAAGCTCTTCACAGGGGGCTTCAGAAGTTAAGTCTCAATCTCAGAAGGAGCATAATACAAGAATTATAGCAATTACCAGTGGTAAGGGTGGTGTAGGAAAAACTAACTTTGCTGTAAATATGTCTATTGCTTATGCGCAGTTAGGAAAAAAAGTTATCCTTATTGACGGTGACCTTGGAATGGCAAATGTCAATGTTCTTCTAAATGTTGTTCCTCAGTATAACTTAATGCATGTAATTAACAAAAAGAAGACTATGAAAGAAATCATCAACGATACTGAATTTGGAATTAAGTTTGTTGCTGGTGCAAATGGTTTTTCAAAAATTGCCAATTTAAGTGTTGAAGAACTTGAATATTTTGCAAATCAGTTTTCAACCCTGGGCAATGCTGATTTAATCATAATAGATACAGGTGCGGGAATTGCTAATAACGTTCTTCAGTTTGTTGCAGCAGCAGATGAAGTTTTTGTTGTAACAACTCCTGAACCTACAGCTATTACAGATGCTTATGGAATTATAAAAATTATAACTACAGAAATTGTTGATAGAACTGTAGATATAAAGCTTATTGTAAACAGAGTTCATTCTCCTGATGAAGGAAAAAGAATTGCAGAAAGAATTATTACAATAGTTGGACAGTTCTTAAGCTATAAGGTTGAATATTTAGGCTGTATTCCAGAGGATCCTTTAGTAATGGCTTCTGTAATCAGGCAAAAGCCATTTATAATAGTAAATCCTACTTCAAAGCCTGCAGTTTACTTAAAACACATTGTTGGCCGTATAGAAAAGACTGAACCTGAATATAATGAGGGAGTTTCAAGCTTTTTGAAGAAGTTTTTAGGTAAAAAAAAGTAGATAATAGTTAAATATTTCTATATTTTTTTTTATTTGTGTTGTATAATATTTACGGGTATTTATAAAATTGTGGGAGGAGTGATACATAATCTGGCAGCAGATTGATATCACAAAGCATAGATGAAAGATATGAAATTTATATCAGGCTTTGCTGTTTTTGGATTTGTATTGTCTTTTGTATCAAGTCTTTTTTCACCACATTCGTCTTTTATACACAAGCTTTTGGTAGCTCTGCTTTTTGCAGTTATTTTTGCCATCTTAGGCTTTGTAATAAAGATAGTTTTTGATAAATTCCTTAATGATTCAGACGGAGATTTTTCATCGGATTTTGCTCCGAGTGCTCAGTCTGTAGTTACAGCTGGACCCCAAAAGGGGCAGTTAGTAGATATAGTTATTCAGGATGAAGAGATAGCTCCAGGAGAAAGCTCTAATCGCTTTGTTGTTGGGGATAATCATCAAATGCTGAATGATACAGATGTAAAAGATTCTGGCAGCAGTTCTTTTGTAGAAAATAAACCAGAAGCGGCAAAATCTATGGTGGTACCAAATGTAACTCAAATGAGTTCACCAGAAGAGCCTGTAATAATCGAACATGATCAAGGTGTTCAGCAGACTCAGCCAAAGCCGGTTCCTGAAAGTGCTCCAGTATCTGAAAATAAAGGTGGCTCATCTTTTGTACCTATGAATGCAGCTGCCTTAACACATGTTGATCTTTCGAATGAATCGGAAGCAATAGATACACTTCCTGATATGAATAATTTTTCATTTGGAAGTAGTGAATCCTCTTCGGAAGAGGATGATAATGGATATGAGGATGATTCAGGTTTTGAACCATCTTACACATCTAGTGAAAAAGCAGAGGTTCCTGAAGTTAAGGATGCAGGTTTAATTGCAAAGGCAATTAGTTCTGTACTTGCTGATGAGAAATCTATATAAGAGGGTTAATTTAGATGCCGATTAATGATGAAAAAGAAGAAGACGACCTTTGGGTAGAGTTCAAGAAAACGAAGTCTCCGGCTCTGAGGGATAAATTTATCAGACAGTATATGCCTCTTGTAAAATATGTTGCCGGAAAGGTAGCTGTTGGTCTTCCTAATTCAGTAGAATTCGATGACTTAGTTGGTTATGGACAGTTTGGTCTTTTAGATGCAATAAATAAATATGATCCTGAAAAGGGTGTTAAATTCAAGACTTATGCCGTAACACGTATTCGTGGTGCAATTTTTGATGAACTTCGTCAAATAGACTGGGTGCCACGTTCTGTTCGTCAGAAATCTCGAGAAATTGAAGATGCTATAGTTTCCTTGGAATCAAAACTTGGAAGAACAGCAACAGATTCTGAGATTGCAGGTTCTCTTAATATGAGTGAAGATGAATATCATCGAACTGTAATGAAGGTTTCTGGAACAAGTGTGCTTTCTCTTAATGATATTTGGTATGCTGGTGATGATAATGATAATATGTCAATCGGTAACAATATTGAATCACCATCAAGCTTGAACCCTGATGTAATTGCAGAAAGAGAAGAAATAAAAAAGGTAATTGCACAGGCAATTAGTGAATTACCTGAAAAAGAAAAACTTGTAATCGTTCTTTATTATCATGAAGATTTAACATTTAAAGAAATTGGTGAGGTTTTGGAAGTAAGTGAATCCCGAATATCTCAGCTTCATACTAAGGCAAACTTACGCTTACGTGCAAAACTTACTAACTTAAGAAAGGGTATTATTTAAAGTAAAAAAATGGTAACTCTTGAAAAAGTTCGTCAGGATATGAAAGAGCTTCTCTCTGTAGATAAGGGGCTTCATTTTGTTGATGTACATGCAGACACAATAGATGAAGCTCTTGCGGATGCTGCTGTCCAACTTGATACTAAAGTTTCCAATCTTCAATATGAAATAATCGAAAGAGGTAGTGATGGCTTCATGGGGCTGGGTAAAAAGCACTGGAAGCTGAAAATTTATCAGGATCCAAATACAGTTAAAAAGGTTACAAAACTTGCTTCTGACGGCTTGTTTGATAACGAAGATGAAGAAGATTTAATTATCAATCAAAATAGAGACGGAATGTTCTTTGTCCGCCGCTTTAAATCAGATATATGCCTAAAGGTACTTTTACCTCTTGGTGATGGTGCTGAAATTGAACTTAGAGATGTTCTTGATGAAGTAAAACGAGATGACACTATCGATTATGATGAAGGTCTGATTAAAAAATATATCAAGCAGGGTACAGATAAAGAATATCTCATTATTGGACAATATAAACATGTTTCTGCTGGTGATGTAGTTATTGGTATAGAAGTTTCTAAAGATGAGATGAAGGGCAGTATTGTTGTTTCTCCACCAACAGGAAGTGGTTCTGAAGCTTCTGCAGAAATGATAAAAAGAGCTCTTATGGCACAAGGGGTTGTAGAAGCCTGCTATAATGAAGAAAAAATTATAGAGTTTGTTGATAGACCTACATATAATATTCCGTATGAAGTCGCTTCTGCTATTTTACCAGTTGACGGACATGATGCCTATATTTCTTACAACTTTGAAACTGATCCTAAAAAATTAAAGGCAAAAGTTTCTGAAACAGGTCAGATAAATTATAAGGAATTAAATCAGATTCAAAATGTTATAGCTGATCAGCCTCTGGCACAAAAAATCCCTGCTGAACGTGGTAAGGGTGGAAAAACCTTGTTCGGTCGATATCTTGAAGCTAAAAATGGTAAGGATATTCAGATTCAGCTTGGTGCCAACGTTAAACTTGATAGAGATGGAGTTACTATCAAGGCAGAAATTGACGGTGAAGTAATGCTTGTAAATGGAAAGGTTACCGTTGAACCAATTAAATATCTTGATGCAGTTAATGTAAAAACTGGTGATATTAAGTTTGTAGGAACTGTTGTTATTAAAGGCTCTGTAGAAGAAGGTTATAAGGTTGAAGCTACAAATATTGAAGTAAATGGAATTGTAGATAAATCTCGTCTGGAAGCTACAGGAAACATTATTGTTAGACAGGGTATTTTTGGTAAGGGCGAAGGTTATATAAAAGCTGGAAAATCTCTCTGGGCTAAGTTTATCAATGATACTACGGTAGAAGTAGAAGAAAATGTAATTGTATTTGACAGTATAGTAAATTCCAATGTTACTGCCATGAAAAATATAATCGTAAAGGGTAAAAAAGCCCAGATTATTGGTGGACACCTTCTTGCAACGGAGGAAATTTGTGCTAAGAAGATTGGTTCTCCAGGTGGTGGTACGGAAACAATTCTTGAAGTTGGAATTGATCCACGTGCAAAGAAACGTCTGGAAGAACTTCAGACAATGCAAGCTAAAAGCACAAAAGAATACGAAAACTGTGATCTTGACATACAGACTCTGGAACAACAGAAGAAGCTTAGAAAGAAGCTTCCTCAGGAAAAAGAAGAAAAACTTAAGACTCTTAAGGTGCGTTGTGAACAGATAAGCAAAGAGCTTGAAGATATGACCAAAGAAATCAATTCTATTCAGGCTCATCTTAGGGAACTTAAAGCTGTTGGCAAGGTTAAAGTTGAAAATAGTGTCTATGCCGGTGTAAAGGTCTATGTCCGTGATGTGCTTGATGAAGTTAAGATTGATACTCCGGGTGTTACTTTCTATTATGAGAAGAGTTTCAGTAAACGCGGACCATATGAGCCTCCTTCTCTAGACTTGGAGGAACCAGATGGGTATACAGCCGATTGACCTTCAGACAATGTATTCTCAGCTCTCCAACCTTTCAAAAACAATGTCGGGAGCTCAGCAGGCTCAGCTTACAGAAGCTATGCAGCAGCAGTCTAACATTCAGAAGAGCATAGAAAATTCTACAAAGGTTCATGAAACTTCAAATGAAAAATCCGATGCAGAAGCTGTAAATCAAAATGGTTCAAATTCTTCAGGCTTTAATCAAAATCAGAAAAAGCAAAAAGACAATTCTTCTGAAACTGAAGAGCCAAAGAGGGATAAACCAAGATATGCTCATATAGGAACAATTATAGACATTACGAGGTAAAAATGCTTGCTTATATTGCAATCATTCTATCTGTTATCAATATTCTCCTGCTGCTTTTTATTATCATCAGGTTTAAGAAATTATTTTCTACAGATGGAATTATAGAAAAAACAAAGCTTCAAATGAATAAAGTTATTATGGATATAAATAATAACGCTAATAGAGATATTGAGCTTGTAAATGAAACTTCAAGACGAATAAAAGCCTTGATGAATGAAGCTGACAAAAAAATGGATCAGTTTCGTCAGGCTTCAGATATGCTCAGAAATACAATCGCCGAAGCTGATTCTGCTGCTAAAAAAAATGGAAGAAAAACAGTATATGTACAGAATGAAAGACTTGCTGGAATAACCCCTGTAGGAAAGCCAAATCCATATATTGATCCTTCTGCCAGAGTTGAAATGAATCAGCAGAGCTTATTTGATGATGATAATGAAGAAAATCCTGTAGATGAAATAAATGTAAGAAGTGATGGTTCCGCTTATAAACAGGTTCCTCTAATTGTAACAAAGGTTTATGAAGATAAGCCTATTTCTGAAACCGAAAAGCCTTCTAAATCCATAAATAAAAAAGTTGAAAAACTTTACGAAGAAGGCCTCCAAATTGAAGAAATTGCCGCCGAATTATCTTGTTCAATCTCCGAAGTTCAGTTTATAATAGATATGTGTGTAAGGCCGCCGGCGGCCGGTGTTAAATAGGAAAGCGTTAAAAAAAACGCGGAAGCGTTTTTTAGCTTGACCACCAAAGTAAGGCCGCCGGAAGGCAAGGCCGGTGTTAAATAGTAAATCGTTAAAAACGAGGTAAATATAAATGAAAGTTTCAAAACAAAAGTTTGGACTGCTTTGTGATGGCACAAAAGTTAATCTCTATACAGTAAAAAATGATAATATGTCTTTTTCCTGTACAGAATACGGTGCTACACTCACAAGTATTGTATTAAATAATAAAGATGGCTCAAAAACAGATGTACTTTTAGGTTTTTCTACCTTAGAGGGATATCTTAATACAAAGTATTGCTTTGGAGCCATAGTTGGACGTTTTGCCAATAGAATTGGAAAAGCCTCATTCGTATTAAATGGAAAAAAATATTCCTTAGATAAAAATGACGGTCCTAATACCCTTCATGGTGGCTTTGACGGTTATGATAAAATGCTCTGGAAGGGAAAATCTATTAAAGGTAAAAACTTTTGCGGTGTTAAATTTTCAAGAATGAGTCCAGATGGAGAACAGGGCTTTCCTGGAAATGTAAAACTAGAAGTTACATATCTTCTGGATACAAAAAATAACCTTACCTGCTTTTATACTGCCGAAAGTGATGCTCCAACTCCAATCAATATTACTAACCATGCATATTTTAATCTGGCTGGTAAAGGTAATATTGGAAAACATACAATGCAGATGAATTCTTCCAATATATTGGAAGTTTCACCTAAGCTTATTCCTACAGGAAAACTTACAGAAGTTGCAGGAACTCCTTTTGATTTCACAAAGGAAAAAGAAATTGGTAAGGATATTGCTGAGGTAGGCTCTGGTTATGATCACTGTTATGTTACAGAAATGTACAATCCTGATAAGATTAGAACCTCTGTTCCTTTAGATGACAGCGACTTGGTTGAATTCTGTACAGTAAAAGAACCAACTTTAGGCCATGAAATGTCTGTATTTACAAACATGGAAGGCTGTCAGTTCTATACCGGAAATTTCATAAAAGGTATTCTAGGAAAGAATGGTAGCCTTTATCAAAATCACGACGCCTTCTGTCTGGAAACTCAAGCCTTCCCAGATACTCCAAATCATGCAGATTTCCCGACCTGTATTTTGGAACCTGGACAAAAAATGAAAGCAAAAACTATTTATTCTTTTAAGTAGTTTACAAAAATCATAAAAGGTGGTTTATTTTATAAACCACCTTCAATTCTAAAAAAAAGCAATAAAAAAAAGTAAAATAAAAAATCTCGTAATTCTTATTTAAAATGATGTTATTTTTTTCATTGATGAATTTAAAAACATCGTTTAGAATTAATGATATTAAATTGGTTATAGTTAAGTGAGGTATTGTAATGGATGTACAATTACAGGAACTGATTGATAAAATCAAGAAAGACGGTGTTGCAACAGCTGAAGCAGAAGCAGCAAAAGTAATCGAAGCTGCAGAAAAAAAGGCTGAAGGAATTGTTGCAGACGCTCAGGAAAAAGCTGCAGAAATCATTAAGAATGCAAAAGCAGAAACAGAAAGAATGGAGAAGGCTAGTGAAGAGGCAATCGTACAGGCCGGAAGAAATATGCTCCTTTCCTTCAAAGATTCTCTCGTAGCAGAATTGGATGGTCTTATTCAAGCAGATACAGCAAAAGCAGAATCTAAAGACATTCTTGCAAAGCTTGTACCTGAAACTGTAAAGGCTTGGGCTAAAAATTCAGATGCTTCTGAACTTTCAGTGTTATTAAGTGAAAAAGATCTCGCAGATCTTGAAAAGTCACTTACAGCAGAACTTAAAGCTGAAATTGCAAAGGGCCTTGAAATCAAACCTGATAAGACTCTTACAGCTGGTTTCAGAATTGGTGTAAACAATGGTGCTGCATATTATGATTATTCAGCAGAAAGTCTAGCTGAAATGTTTGCAGCATATCTTAATCCAAAGGTAGCGGCACTTCTTAAGACAGCTGCAAAGGATGCAAACTAGTGGATTACTATTATTTGGTTTCACAATTACCAAATATCTCTGCTGCAGAAACTAAAGCAGCTCTACCTCTTACAGGAGAACAATTCCGTGAGTTGGCAGGTCGTTTTATTTCTGAGGATGAAAAAAAGATTCTGGAAAAGCTTTCCCTTGTTCCTCCAATGGAACTTGAAGCTACAGGCTCTGCTTTTCTTGATACTTGGTATGAAAAAGAAAGAAACCTGCGCTGTGCATTGGCTCAGATTCGTGCACAGAAACTTAAAAAGGACAGTATTCCGCTCCCTCCGGGATGTACAGCAGACATTGTTACTGCAGCACGTACGGCAGTGGGTATGGATAGCCCTTTGAGTGCAGAGCAGTTTCTTTATGATTACAGGTTACGACTGCTAGATGATTTGCGTCCTCTGGATGCATTTTCAATTGATGCTGTGTACGCCTACGGCCTCCGTCTTATACTTGTTGAGCGAATGCGCAAGTTCGAGGTTGAAAACGGAAAGACATCTTATCATAAGATTTACGATACGATTTTAAGCAATGATGGAGTTAATTGATGACTGATACAAATGCAAAAGTAGTCGGCATTAACGGAAACATGGTAACCATCGAATTCGAAGGTTCTGTTTCTATGAATGAAGTAGGCTACGTAAATGTTGACGGAAAGAAGCTCAGAGGTGAAATTATCCGTATTCGCGGAAATAAAGCCCAAATGCAGATTTTCGAAATGACACAGGGAATCAAAGCAGGTGACAAGGTTGACCTGATGGGAGATCTTCTCTGTGCAGAATTAGGACCAGGACTTCTTGGCCAGACCTTTGATGGTTTGCAGAATCCTCTTCCTTTGGTTGCAGAAAAAGCAGGATTCTTCCTTGAGCGTGGTGTGTATGTTGATTCACTTCCTCGTGACAAGAAATGGGACTGGACACCAAGTGTAAAAGAAGGCGATAAGGTTCTTCGTGGTGATGCAATTGGTTCTGTTCCAGAAGGACCATTTACTCATAAGATTCTTGTTCCTTTTGATTTACTTGGAATGTACACAGTAAAGAAGGTTACTCCTGCTGGTTCTTATACAATAGAAGATGTTGTAGCAGTTGTAACAGACGAAAAGGGTAATGACCACGATCTTAAAATGGCTTTCAAATGGCCTGTAAAACGTGCAGTTGACTGCTATGCAGAGCGACTTGCCCCAACAGAACCAATGGTAACTCAGGTTCGTCTTATTGATACTTTCTATCCGGTTTCTAAGGGTGGTACATATTGTATTCCAGGACCTTTCGGTGCTGGTAAAACTGTATTGCAGCACACAACCTCAAGAAATGCTGACGTTGATATCGTAATTATCGCAGCCTGTGGTGAACGTGCCGGTGAAGTTGTAGAAACAATTAAAGAGTTCCCAGAATTGAAGGACCCAAGAACAGGTCGTTCTTTAATGGAAAGAACAATCATCATTTGTAATACATCTTCTATGCCTGTTGCTTCCCGTGAAGCTTCAGTTTATACATCAGTTACACTTGCTGAATATTATCGTCAGATGGGTCTTCACGTTCTTCTGCTTGCAGATTCTACCTCTCGTTGGGCACAGGCTCTTCGTGAAATGTCTGGACGTTTGGAAGAGATTCCTGGAGAAGAAGCATTCCCAGCTTACCTTGAATCTTATATTGCAGCCTTCTATGAACGTGCTGGTATTGTAAAGCTCCGTGATGGAAATGTAGGTTCTGTAACAATTGGTGGTACAGTATCTCCTGCCGGTGGTAACTTTGAAGAGCCTGTAACTCAGGCAACTCTTAAAGTAGTTGGTGCTTTCCATGGACTTTCACGTGAACGTTCTGATGCTCGTAAGTATCCTGCAATTGACCCAATTATTTCATGGTCAAAATATAAATCAGTTATTCGCGAAGACTGGGTTGCTTATGCACGTAAGGTATTCCTTTCTGGGGTAGAAGTAAATCAGATGATGAAAGTAGTTGGTGAAGAAGGTACAACAACTGAAGATTATATCGAATATCTTAAGAGTGAATTCCTTGATGCCGTTTATATGCAGCAGAACTCATTTGATGAAATTGATGCAGCTGTAAGCGTTGAACGTCAGCAGTACACATTTGCTAAAGTTCTTAAGGTTCTTGGTTCCGACTTTGAACTTGCAGACAAGGATACAGCACGTAACTTCTTCAACCAGATGAGACAGAAGTTTATTGACTGGAACTATTCTCTCTGGAACAGCGACAAGTTCAAGGAAGCAGAAAAAGCTGTTGAAGCTCACTATGCTTCTGCAAACGGAAAGGTTCGCGACGATGTAAGCGCAATGCTTAAGGATGGTGAATAATTATGAACAAAGTTTATAGTAAGATTGAATCCATCGTCGGAAGTGTTATTACTGTAAAGGCAGACAATGTCGCTTACGGTGAGCTTGCCGAAATTGAAACACGTTTCGGAAAATCACTTGCCGAAGTTAATAAAATTGAAGGTGATGTAGTTTCACTCCAGGTTTTTGCCGGAGGACGCGGTATTTCTACCGGAGACCACATTAAGTTCCTTGGACATCAGATGGAAGTATCTTTCTCTGATGATTTGCTTGGTCGTATCTTTAACGGTTCTGCTCAGCCTCGTGACAATGGTCCGGCACTTGCAGACAGCCTTGTAACAATTGGAGGTCCTTCAGTAAACCCTTCAAAACGTATCATGGCACGCCGTATGATTCGTACCGGTATCCCTATGATTGATATGTTCAATACATTGGTAGTATCACAGAAGCTTCCTATCTTCTCTATCTCTGGAGAACCTTATAACCAGCTGCTTGCCCGCATTGCCATGCAGGCCGAAGTTGATGTAATCGTTCTTGGTGGTATGGGTCTTAAATATGATGACTATCTCTACTTTAAGAAAACACTTGAAGATGGTGGTGCTCTTTCAAAGACTGTAATGTTCATGCATACAGCCGCTGACCCTACAGTAGAATGTCAGAAGATTCCTGATTTGTCACTTGCAGTTGCTGAACAGTTTGCCCTTAAAGGTAAGGATGTTCTTGTACTTCTTACAGATATGACAAACTTTGCCGACTCAATGAAGGAAATTGCCATTACACAGGAACAGGTTCCTTCTAACCGTGGTTATCCTGGAGACTTGTACTCACAGTTAGCTAGCCGTTACGAAAAAGCTGTAGACTTCGATTCTGCAGGTTCTGTAACAATTCTTGCTGTAACAACAATGCCAGGTGATGACGTAACTCATCCGGTACCAGATAACACTGGATATATTACAGAAGGACAGTACTACCTTAAGGGTGGACGTATTGAGCCATTCGGTTCTCTTTCTCGTTTGAAGCAGAATGTAAACGGTTCTACACGTCCAGATCATCGTGCTCTTATGGATGGTATGATTCGTCTTTATTCTAACTACAAAGATACCCTTGAAAAGAAATCAATGGGATTTAATATGAGTAAGTGGGATGAAAAACTCCTCGCTTATGGTAAGAAATTTGAAGATGGAATGATGGACCTTTCAAAGAATATTCCTCTGGAAGATGCTTTGGATTTGGGCTGGAAGATTCTTGCTGATTGTTTTGAACCAGAAGAAACCGGTCTTAAATCATCATTAATTGAAGAGTACTGGCCAAAGAACTAGTGGAGATCGCTGATGGCAAAGATAAAGCTGACAAAAAATGAGCTCAAGGTACAAAAAGATGCGCTAAAAATGTACAAGCGCTATCTTCCAACCCTTATGCTCAAAAAACAGCAGCTTCAAACAGAAATCCGCACTATAGATGCCAAAGCAAAAGAAGTGCGCGCCGCTCGTGTTGCCCTTGAAAAAGAGTTTGAGCAGTGGATTTCCGTATTCGGTGAGCGAGAAGCATTCACTCCTGATATGGTCACTGTAAAAAATATCAAAAAGGGTACGGGTAATATTGCCGGTGTAACAATTCCGGTATATGAAGGTGCAGACTTTGGGCGAGGGGATTATGACCTTTATCAGACACCGCTGTGGATTGATATGGCGGCCGATAGAATGGAAAAGGCCTTGTCTCTAGACCTGGAAGCTGAAGTATTGGATGAGCAGGTACGCCTCTTATCTCAAGAGCTTCGCACTACAACTCAGCGTGTTAATCTTTTTGAAAAGGTTAAGATTCCTGAAACTAAGGCTAATATAAAGAAAATCACTGTTTATCTTGGTGATGAACAGGTTGCCGCCGTTGTGCGCAGTAAGATTTCTAAGAAAAAGCTGCAGGCTAAAATTGATGAAGAAATGGAGGCTGGAAAATGATTGAACCAATGAAAAAAGTCTCTGTTGTCCTTCTCAATAAGGAAAAAGAAGAGGCTCTGAAGGCTTTGAGAAAAATAGGTCTTGTACATCTGGAAAAACTGGATGGCTCAAGTGAAAAACTCACAGCTTTCAAAGAATATACAAATAATGCAATGCTCTCAGAATCAATTCTGGGGGAAATAAAGCTTCCTAAGACAAAGAAAGGAAATGAAGCTACTTTGTCTGACCAAGAAGTCGTTAATCTCTGCGCTGAAGTTGTTGAAAAATCAGACCGCAAGAAAGGACTTTTGGAAGAAATATCTGCAGATACAACTGAATTGGATCGTTTTTCGTCATGGGGACAAGTTACAATTGAAGACTTTACCTATTTGGCTGAAAAGGGTATTCAGCTCAAGATGTATGAAGTTCCTGCAGAAAAATACAGTCAAATTGATGAATCAGTAAAAACAATTCTTGTTAATAACGATTCTAAGGCTGTAAGATTTATGGTTATCAATGGGGGCGAAGGTCGTCCGGCAAATCTTTTGCCAGAAGCATTTGAAGTACCTTTCCCTCGTATGTCAACAAAACTTTTGGAAGAAGAAATCCTTAAGGATAAAAAGGAAATTGCTGAAATTGAAGCCTTTTATACAGAAAAAGCTCCTTATGTAACAGCTATTTCAAAATTCCAGAAAAAGCTTGTTGCTGATATCGAATTTGAAAACGTTAATGCTGGAATGGGCTGCGAAAAGAATGGAAATGAAAATGACCTTGCCTGGCTTTCGGGATATGTTCCTGCTGCAAATCTTGAAGAATTCAAGAAATATTGTGCAGACAATTCCTGGGCCCTTGCTTACGCAGATCCTGAAGATGATGACGTTGAAGTTCCAACAAAGCTTAAGAATAATAAGTTTGTAAGTCTTATTTATCCTCTTACAGACTTCCTAGGAACAGTACCTGGCTATCATGAATTTGATATTTCTGGTTGGTTCTTATTATTCTTTACAATCTTTTTTGCCATGATTTTTGGCGATGGAGGTTATGGACTCTTAGTTACGGCTTTTGTCGTAATTATGATGCTTAAAACAAAGGCCGCTAAAAAGCCGGTGCCAGCTTTATTTGGTTTAATCCTCTTGGTTGCACTTGCTACTGTAATATGGGGAACTGTAACCTGTACTTGGTTTGGTATTCCTGTTGAAAAGCTGCCTAATTGGCTTACAAAGCTTTCTATTCCATGGATTTCAAGTGCCTACGAAGATAAGCTTTGGAATGTACCTTGGATTGCGGACACAAGCATAGGACTTACAAAGTCTCAGAACTTGCAGATTTTCTGTTTTGCTCTGGCTTTGCTTCAGCTTTCTGTTGCACATATCAAGGCTGCCGCAAGAAACATCAGAGAAGGAAATGGCGTAAAGTCACTTGGAGATATCGGTTCGCTCATGCAGCTTATTGGTATGTTCTGGGTTGTACTTGCTATGGTCGTAAATGGCCAGGTTTTCCCAATGCTTGGTTCAATTGGACCGGTTCCTGTTGGAAAAATTGAAGTTGCAATGATTGCTGTAGGTTTTGCCTTAAGCTTTATTTTTGCTAACTACGAAGGAAGTGTTGGAAAATCTATCCTTGAAAGCTGTAAGAATATTATTTCTGTTCTTTTGGGAGTAGTAAATGTATTCTCGGATATAGTTTCTTATATCCGCCTCTGGGCCGTTGGTCTGGCTGGTGCCGCTATTTCTGAGACAGTAAACACTCTTGCTGGCCCTATGTTGGGACATGCAATTTTGTTCATTGCTGCTATTGCACTGCTGGTATTTGGTCATGGCTTAAACATGATTTTGAACCTGCTGTCTGTAATTGTACATGGCGTACGTTTGAACACATTGGAGTTCTGTACACATATTGGAATGAGCTGGTCTGGAGTTAAATTCCAGCCATTCGCTGAAAAATAAAATATAAAGCCTGAATTGGCTAAAGGAGAATAATATGGAAATTTTAGGTTACATTGGTGCTGCTGTATGTATGGGTATTGCTGCTATTGGTTCAGCAATTGGTATTGGAATTGCTGGTCAGGGAGCAATTGGTGCTTGGAAACGCTGTTATATTAATAACAAGCCAGCTCCATTCATCCTCACAGTATTTGCTGGTGCTCCACTTACACAGACAATTTACGGCTTCCTTCTTATGAATATTGCAATGAAGCCAAAGGTAGCTAGCGGAGCTATGACACCTGGTTTTGCACTTGGTCTTGGTATTGCATCTGGTCTTGCTATGTGTTTCTCTGCTATTGCTCAGGGAAAAGCTGGTGCTGCTGCTTCTGATGCTCTTGGTGAAACAGGAAAAGGTTTTGCACAGTACATCATGGTTGTAGGTCTTTGTGAATCTGTTGCTTTGTTCGCAATGGTATTCTCTCTGATTGCATAATCGAATTTCGCATAAAAATAAAAACTGCGGGTCCCAGCGTCCCGCAGTTTTTTTTTGTCACTTAATGTTTATAAATAGTTAATATCAAGGCTCACTTAAGGGAGCTATAATTTAATACTTTATATAACCATATCTCAATTATTGGGATATGGTTTTTTGTTTTATTTACTGTTATAATAATTAATATGAGTAGTAAAACTGTTTCTTTGGGTGGAAAGGGAATCACTGACAAAATTACAATTGGTGGAAATAACCCTATTACAGTACAGACAATGTGGAAAGAAGGAATAACAGATCTTTCTACTAATAATGAAAAGCTTGAAAGAATTCTTAGAGAATTAAATGATCTTAAAATGATGGGCTGTGATATTGTTCGCTTTGCAGTTCCTGATATGGAAAGTGCAAATGGCTTAAATTTTATAGCAGCCAGAACTTCTATGCCTTTAGTTGCAGATATTCATTTTGATTATAAACTCGCTCTTGAATGTATTAAGGGAAATGTTGCTGCAATCAGAATAAATCCTGGAAATATTGGTTCTATTGAAAACACACGTAAGGTTGTAGAAGGCTGTCGCCAAAACGGACTTGCAATTCGTATTGGAATTAATAGTGGCAGTCTTCCTCAGGATTTACAAAAGCAAATTGCTGAAGGACAAATTACAAGAGCTCAGGGACTTTGTGAAACCGCTGTTAGAGAAGCTCAGGTTTTTGAGGATTTAAAATTTGACCAATATGTAGTCAGCATGAAATCCAGTGATGTAAAAGAAACTATTGAATGTAATCGTTTTTATGCAGAAAAATATGATAATCCCTTGCATTTGGGAGTTACAGAAGCCGGGCCTTTAATTGGTGGAATTGTAAAATCATCAATTGCCTTTTCAACACTTCTTTCAGAAGGAATTGGAGATACTATTCGTGTAAGTCTTTCTTCTCCTATGGAAAATGAAGTTATGGCTGGAATAAACATCTTAAAGGAATGTGGAAAAAGAAGTGGGGGAGTAACTCTTGTTAGTTGTCCCCGCTGTGGTCGTATAGGCTTTGATGTACATTCTTTTGTTGACAGATGGCAGAAAAAGCTTTTGGCAATGGATAAAAATATTACTGTTGCAGTAATGGGCTGTGTAGTAAATGGGCCTGGGGAAGGTCGTCATGCGGATTTGGGAATTGCCGGAACAAATGATAAGGCAATTATTTTTAAGAAAGGTAAAGTTGTACGAACAATTGATGCAAAAGATGCCGATAAAGTTTTTGAGGAAGAATTAAATTCTTTATAGTTTATGAAAAAGATTTTTGTTACTATTTTTACACTTTTTACATGTATTTCCTTATTTGCAGCTGCTCCAACCGCGGCTGAACTGGCAAATTTAAGCTTAAATGCTTACAGAAATGCACTTTATAGCTTTGATAGCATGGATTATGGAAAGGCTCTTAAATACTCAGAAGATGCCATTTTATTTAGGAAGCAACAATTAGAAAAAGAAAAGCAGACTTTAAAAGACTCTCTTTCTGCAAAAAGGGTTCGCGATGCGGGAGATAGTATTTATGCTGTTCTGGATGTTCTTGAAAGCAGAAAGGAAAAAGAAAGTATAAGAATTATTAACACTTATCTAAAGAAAAAAGGAAATGAATATTTTGATAATTCTATAACAAAGCTTCGTGAATATATGAATTCTATGGTTCATTATCCTGAAGCTCATAAATTGATTGGAGATATATACAGACTTGAAGGTGAATATAAATTTGCAGAAGATTATTATCTTTTAGCCCTTAGTAATGAAGATGTACTTGATGTTCCTGATGAAAAGTATGAAATTTTATACATGTTAGCAGAAATAAGCAGGCTGCAAAATGATTTGCAAAAAATGGAAGTAAGACTTTTAAATATACTTACTCTGGATGAGGCCTATAATGATAAAGCCTTAAAATCATCTATGCTACATACAATTTCTACAAATAAAAGTGATTCAATGGAAAAATTCTTTAGTCTTTATAGAGCTCAGGTTTATTATTCTATGGATGCTTACACTAAGCTTGCTGATTACTATTATGATGCTGGGGCAAAGGATAGGGCTATGGAATTTACTTCTCTGGCAGTTATATGTGGATTTTCAAAGATTTTGGAAACTCTTCAGAGTAGAAATTCCAATTATGAATATACAAATCTAGCTTCATTTTTTCAGGAGCTATCTTATAATACTGATATAGTTGAATGGGGAAATAAAAATTTACTTTGGAAGAATTTTAATTTTCTTGCAAAACTTGCCCATGAAGATGGTCATGATATTTTTGCAAGAGGTCTTCTTTCTGTACTTGTACGCTGGTGTCCTGAACGTTACTGGCAGAAAGAAGCTGTATTGTTATTATCTGAGTTGGGACTTTAACATTAATTAATAAAGGAG
>JAIKYB010000106.1 GCA_024683675.1 Treponema sp. | reverse complement strand
CTGCTTCTGGCCGCCACTAAGCTTAATTCCTCTTTCGCCTACTATGCTGTCATAACCATTTGGCATTTTCATAATATCCTCATGGATTTCTGCACGGCGGGCAGCTTCTTCAATTTCTGCATCTGTGGCGTTTGGTTTGCCGTAAGCAATATTTTCGCGGATTGTACCCGCAAACAAAAACACATCCTGCTGAACAATTCCAATCTGGGAACGAAGGGAAGATTTTTTTATCTGACGAATATCTATTCCATCCAAACTGATTTGTCCACCGGTAATTTCATAAAAGCGGGGAATCAGATTGCAGATGGTAGATTTTCCGCCACCACTAGCTCCAACAAGGGCAAACTTTTCCCCGGCATGAATGTCCAGATTCACGTCTTCCAGAACTGGGAAGTCTTCTGTGTAAGAAAAAGACACATCCTTAAAGGTGATATTTCCACGGGCAGAAAGAATCTCTACTGCATCGGTGGCATCCTCTGGCTCCGGTTCAGTCCTCATAATTTCTAAGAAACGCTGAAAACCTGCCATTCCGGTTGCAAACTGTTCAACAAAGTTTGTCAGCTTACGGATTGGGGCTGTAAAGCTTGCAATAAAAAGATTAGCGGCAACAAGGTCTGGAAGAGTCATTTTATCCTTCATAATAAAATAACCGCCGACTGCAAGCACCAGCAGCGAAAGCAGATTATTACAAAGCTCGATATTTGAATGAAAGATTGCCATAAAACCAAAGCGGACTTTTTTTGCCTTACTGTATTCCCTGTTATGATGGGCAAAGCGGTCCCGCTCAAAATCTTCATTACAAAAGCCCTTTGTTACCCGGATTCCGGAAATGCTGGATTCCAAGCTGGCATTTACTTCAGAAGTTGTCTCCTTTACCTTTATAGAAGTTTTAGACAGATTTCTGCGGGAAGAAATTACTATAAAAATCATAATTGGAAGGGCTACAATTACTATTATCGCAAGCTCCCAACGAATCTGCAAAAGGAAGAAAAAGGAGCCTAAAAGGGTAAGTATTGCAGTTGAAAAATCTTCGGGACCGTGGTGGGCAAGCTCTGTAATTTCAAAAAGGTCGGTGGTTGCCCGCGACATGATTTTTCCGGTGCGATGGGTATCATAAAAGCTGAAAGGAAGCTTTTCCAGCTGGTCAAAAACATCTCGCCTCATATCCTGTTCTACCAGGTTTCCAAAAATGTGGCCCCAATAGCCCACAAACCAGTTGCAGAACCAGCGGAATCCAAAGCCTGCCAGCAGAACTGTCACTAAAATCAGAAAGGTCCTCAACTGATAATTTGGAATCAGAGTATTAAGGGCGTAACGGGAAAACATTGGGAAGGCAACGTCAATGGCCGCAATAAAGAAGGCACAAATCATATCAGCAATAAAAAGTTTTAGATGCGGCTTATAGTATGAAAAGAAGATTTTTAAGGGATTTTTTGAAAAGTCCATATCATAAGTGTAACAGAAATATTAGATATTGGGGAGATTAAGGAAGACGAAAAAAGGGGCAAAAAAACTATCTAGTTAAACGTTTTAATGATATAATAAGGCGAGAGGATAGAAAAAAATGCTTAGAATTGTTGAAACAAAACTTGGAAAAATTGAAGGAATACCGGCTGCAGACCCAAGAATCACAGCTTTTAAGGGGATTCCTTTTGCGAAGCCTCCTGTAGGAAATTTACGTTTTCACGCTCCGGTAGCCGCAGAAAAGTGGGAAGGAACCTTGAAAGCCTGGAATTTTGCGCCTATAGCTGTGCAGCCTACCCCCTATTATAATCCTGATGATTTGTATTGCCGCGAATGGTCGGTAGATAAAGATATTCCTATGTCGGAAGACTGCCTTTACCTGAATGTCTGGACCCCGGCAAATGCCGCAGACGAAAAGCTTCCGGTTTATGTTTGGATTCACGGTGGTGGTTTTCAGACTGGCTTTACTTCTGAAATGGAATTTGACGGAGAGCGAATTGCAAGAAGGGGAATTGTTGTAGTTACTCTTGCTTACCGTCTGAACATGTTCGGCTTTATGTGTCATCCTGAAATCACTGAAGAAAACCCTAAGGCCCCTGCAAACTTTGGGCTCTTAGACCAGCGCATGGCCATGAAATGGGTGAAGGATAACATCGCAGCCTTTGGTGGTGACGCGGATAATATTACTCTGGGCGGTCAGTCGGCTGGAGGTGGCAGTGTACTGAATCAGATAATGTTCGGAACAGAGGATATTTTTAAAAGGGCAGTCTGCCACAGCGGAATGTTCTATATGCCGGGCAATAACATTATGGTTCCCCGCACTTTAAAAGAAGCCGAAAAGCTTGGACAGGATTTCTTTGATTTTGTCGGAGTAAAAAATCTAAAGGAAATCAGACAGCTTTCTACCGCAGAGCTTCGTCAAAAATGGGACCAATACGGCGGACACGAAAAATCAATTCAAACCTGGCTTCCTGTTAAGGATGATATTTTTATAAGTGATGAATTTTTTAATGCCCTTTCAAAAAATCAGATTACGACAGTTCCAATGTTTTTTGGCTACACAAGTGATGAATTTACCTTTAGCCCTAAGGGTGACGGTGTGATGGTAAATGCCGTAAAAACTGCCATTGATATGTATAATAAGGCATGTCTGGAAAATGGCTCAAAAGAGGCAAGGTACTGCTATCAGTTTGATGTAGATATTCCGGGTTGGGATAATCCGGGAAAATTTCATTCTGTTGATTTGTGGTTCTGGTTTGAAAGTCTGGCAAAATGCTGGAGACCCTTTACCGGGAAATACTATGATGTAAGCCGTGTAATGTGCAATTATCTGTGCAACTTTATAAAGTGCGGTGACCCTAACGGTCAGGATTGCGACGGTAGTCAGATGCCTGAATGGAAAAATTATTCAACAGAAAAGGATTTCAGAGTTTTCCGAGTTTGAGTTTAGGTTTAGGCTGCGGGCTGACTCCAGGAATAATCTTCTATCTAAAAAAGTGGGCTTGAATCATACAAATCAAGCCCACAAGATTTTACTTTGACAAAACTTTTACAATTTCTCCTACATAAGTTGTATGCCAGTCACCGTCGGCGTACATCTGATTTGGAATATCCTTTCCGCACTTAGTAAAATACTGGGCCTGCATTTCCTGGGAATAAAGCTTTTTACAAAGGAGGACAAGACGGGCTTCCTTAAAATATGGAACTTCAATCTGCTTACCGTCAACTTCAATCTGGGCCTTTTCTACTGTGAGCCCTGAAGCGGCAACCTTGTCTTCATCGCGTCCACTGGCCTTTCCAAGATAGGCTAGCTGCTGGCGGAATTCTTCTCCCAGCACACAAAGCGAAAAAGTATCACCCTGATCTACAAATGTTTTAGTAAATCGTGAAGCCCGGATGTAAACTGTTGCAACATTTTTTCCCCAAAGCACTCCAACTCCACCCCAGGAAGCGGTCATCATATTTGTACGCTCCCCTTTCTGTGCAGTAATGAGCATCCAGTCTTTGCCAATCAGCTTAAATGGATTGTCTTTTAATTCTTCTGGTTTTAGTTCTTTCATGGGGATAGTATAGTGGTTTTTTGAAGAGGAAACTAGAGGGAGATGTAAGGAGGGGAAAGCCTTCCCCTCGCGGTGCGAGTTTCTGAAGGAAACTCGGTAGTGAGCGAAAGCGAACGTACTACCCCTTCTAACGGGCTTCAAACGCCAGCCCGTAACGCCCGGCTAATCATACCACCCCTTTATAGTGTCCCTCACAAAATCTTCAGGACCAGAAATTATAATGCGGACATTCTTCCCCTGCTTAGAAAACTTAAACTTGGCATTTTGACTGGATTCCATAGACTTGCAAAAATATTCGGAAAGCTTGGAGGCCTCATCATCATCCATCACATAATCCAAAATTGAACAGATTTGATTACTTTTCTTTTCATTGTCTGCAAGAAAATCATAAACCAAAGCGTTAGCCTTAGATTTTATTCCAGGTGCAACATTTGGATTAGAAAGGAAGGC
>JAIKYB010000193.1 GCA_024683675.1 Treponema sp. | reverse complement strand
CCTGTAAAGTTGATTGTTCCGCCGTTTACAATAACTCCCATGCCACCAAAGAGACCATTCTTTCCGGTTTCTGAAGTTTTTGTAGAAGCTGAAAGGTAATTGTAGAGGTTAAGAGTTCCGCTTTCTACACTCAAATAACCTTCTTTTGAAGCAATACAGTTTTTATAAGCCTGATATATTGTAAGACTTGCTCCGGAAGAAGCCTGAGAAATACTCATTCCGCCCTTACAGTAAAGAGTTCCTTTGGAATCACTTCCATCTTCGTTTGCAACGCGTGAACTTGCACAGGTGCTGGCTGAATCACCATATCCATAACCAAACTTTCTTCCGTCTTTAAGAATATTTTCTCCGGTAAGGAAGATTGAAGCGGCACCTCCCTTTGTAATATCAATACATGGATAATCTGAAGAGGTGATATCAACTTCATTCAGGAAAACAAAGGTCTCATAGCTTGTTGTAGTCTGAATCTTAACACCACCAGTTTCCATTGTTCCCGAAAGAACTAGACCCAGGCTTTCTGTAACTGCTGTTGCATCAATCTTAATCAGAACTGAATCTACCAGTTTTACGCCAACTGTATCATCTACATAAGTTGCTTCGGTAGAGCTGATTTCTGTCCAGGAAGAATTGTCTTCTGAAACCTTAAGGTTTGTGAGATCTACATAAAGATAAGAGCTAATTGATGAACTTGAGCTGGAAGTTGAACTGGAACTTGAGCTGTCATCACTGGAGCTTGAGTCATCAGAATCATCCGAACTACTACTAGAGTCACTTGAGTCACTTGAAGATGAGCTGGAAGAAGAGTCATCACTGGATTCACTTGAAGATGAACTTGAAGAGCTTGAGCTGCTGGAGTCACTTGAATCGTCCGAAGTTGAACTAGAAGTGCTTGAAGAACTAGTTGAAGTTGATGTACTTGTTGAAGTAGAACTAGAATCACTGGAAGAAGTAGAAATTACATCATCAGACTCAAGAACACAAGCCCCAAAGAAAATCAATGTTAAAGAAACAAGGATTGTTGTACAAATTTTAGTAAAAGTTTTCATAAAATCCTCCTATTCTTCTATGATTTTTGCTTTGCCGGCACTGTATTTACCAGCATCAGTTTCATAGAAAGTATCATTGTCACGAATATGGAAAGTACCAGCCTTAAGAGTGATTCCATGTTCAACTTCTGCAGAATCCTCTAGAGTATCTGTTTTAAGTCCTGTAGAGTTTCCGTACAAATAGAAATTTCCAGAACTGATGTTTATAGTTTCATCAGCTTTAATACCATTCTTTGAATCAAGGAAATATGCATTAAAGGTCTTTTCAGCTTCTACTGTAAGATTGTGACAGCTTAAAGCCGCTCCCTTGGCAGTGCCCTTAAAATAAAAGTTTCCGCTTCCCTTAATCTTAACGTCATCAGCCTTTGCTCCGTGATAAACAGAGCCCAAAACATAAAGAGTTCCGCTGCCACCAATTACCATATTTTTCTTACACTGCAGAGCAGCACTTTTCTGACTATTTTCACCAGTAGAAACAATGTAATTTGTAGTGCCTCTTTCAGCTGAAAGCTTAAATTTAGCATCTCCATAAATAGCAGCTTCACCATTAGTGTTTTCCAGATAAGCATTATCCAGATTAATAACAGTATTTTTGGTTCGGTTTACAATCTGTCCGCAAAAGTAACCGGAAATTGTATATTCCTGATCTTCCTTTTTAGGACTGATTATTACCTTATCTCCTATGATAGTAACTGTCTTGTTCATAGGAGTAATCTTAAATTTCTCCTGATAGGATTTTTTTGCTTCTTCTGCATTTATAGTGATTTTAGACTGTGCACTGCAAAGACCTATAACCATAAGAAACACAGAACATAACGAGATGATTCTTTTCATATTAGTCCTCCATAAAAATCGCATTTTCTGCAAAGTAAGAATCTTCATCAGTTATATAAAACTGATCTACCTGCGAGCTGTGAAATTCTCCGCCCGCTAACTTTATGTAATGTGTCTTATTTTCCGAATCCTTTGAAAGGTCAGTTTTAAGCCCTACGTTATTATTTGTGAAATAAAAGCGGCCGGAATTTATTGTAATTCCTGTATCTGCCTTAATTCCATTTTTTGCATTTAATAAATAAGCAGTAAAGGTTTTGCCTTCTTCAACAGTAAAGGTCTCGCAATTTATGCAGGAACCTCTTTTTGTTCCTTCCAGATAAAAGCTTCCGGACCCCTTTATTTTTACTGATTCAGCTTCTACCGCATGACAGAGTCCGCTAAAAACATTAAGAGTGCCGCTTCCGCCAAGAACAATTCCTTTGCGTCCCTGCAGAGCTCCACTCTGATTAAAGCCTCGACCATGAGTTACAATATAATTTGTAGTTTCCGAAAGAGTCGAAACTTCAGTTTTTGCAGTACATTTTAAGGCAGCCTTTCCCGCATGATTTTCCAGATAAACATTATCTAATTTGATTACTGTATTTTTTGTATTAGAAATAATCTGTCCATAAAAATAACCAGAAATTGTATAAGTCTGATTTTCTTCAGAAGGTTCAATTGTTATTGTATCTTTATCGATTTTTACAAAATCCATTGGACTAATCTTTATTTCTTTTCCGTAATTCTTCTTGATTTCATTTGAATTCTTATTGGAACAAGCACTTGCTAAAAAAATAAATAAAAGCCCAAGGCACAATACGCGAATTTTCATAGTCAACCTCCTAATTTATGAATAATTTTAATGTATAAAATATCACAAGTCCATTAAACAAGTATTTAGAAAGAATAAGAATATTATTAGAATTCTCTAACAACCTCTAAGAAAAAGACTTTCCTTGAAATATAGAAAAAACATGATAAAATTATATTGAATGTATATATAGAATATTGGGGGATAAAATGTCAAAAAAACGCCCTTTGCCTTGGGCAAGTCTTGAAGAGTTTAGAGGCATTCTTTTTAATGGAGAATGGCCTACATTTCCAGAACTTTTAGAAATCCAGTTAAAAAGATTTAGAGATCGTCCTTGCTTTACAGATTTTGATGGACCTAATGGTTCAAAAAGAACTATGACATACAATCTGGTTTATGAAAAGGTTCATATTCTTGCAAATTATCTTGTTTCAAAGGGACTGAAAAAGGGTGACCATGTAGTTGTTGCCGGAAAAAACTCTCCAGAATGGGCAATTTCTTATCTTGCCGTTCTTTGTGCAAGTGGCGTTGTAGTTCCTATTGCAGATTCTCTTCATAACACAGAAATGGGAAATATCATCCGCGTTTCTACCCCAAAATTTGCTTTAGTTGATGATACCAAGATTCAATATATAAAAGAAAATTTCCCGGGAGTAACAGTTTATTCCCTGAATCCAAGTGATTTGGATAATTTTGTACTGCATCTGGAAGCAGAGCCTGTTCCTGAAGAAATGAAGAACGAGCCTGCTAAGGAAGACGACCTTGCCCTTTTGATGTTCACTTCGGGAACAACAGGAAATCCAAAGGGTGTAATGCTCACTCATAAAAATATTATCGCAGACGGTTATATTGCACAGACAAATCTTCTTATTTTGCCAACTGATGTTTTCTACGCCTTACTGCCAATTCATCATGCCTACACAATGCAGGCCGCTTTTATCTGCCCGATAGAAGTTGGAGCTGAAATTGTATTTGGAAAGAGTCTTGCAGTTACCCGCCTTATGAAGGAGCTTAAAGAAGGAAAAATCTCTATTATGCTGGGAGTTCCTTTGCTTTATAACAAGCTGCTTTCTGGAATAAATAAGGGAATTAAATCAAAGGGAGTTATTCTTTCTCTGGTTATTTCCATTATGCGGGGACTGTCTTTTATAGTAAAAAAGCTGACTGGCAAAAATATTGGACGTAAGCTTTTCAAGGCAGTTCTGGAGCAGGCAAATATCAGTACTCTTCGTGTTGCAATTTGTGGTGGTGGACCTTTAGCAAAATCGGTTTTCCGCCAGTACCAGGAAATGGGAATTGATTTTATTCAGGGCTATGGACTTACAGAAACCTCTCCAATTATTGCCCTGAATCCTATTGAAAAATTTAAGATTCAATCTGTTGGCCGGGACTTTTCTCCTTATGAAGAAATTAAGATTCTGGAACGCGACGACCTTGATAATGAAATTAACAAGAGAGGCGGCAAGAAGATTGGTGAAATCTGCGTAAAGGGTCCTATGGTAATGCAGGGCTATTACAATATGCCAAAGGAAACTGCCGAAATGTTCACAGAAGACGGCTTCCTTAAAACCGGAGACTTGGGATGGATGGACAAGGACCACTACATTATGCTTTGCGGCCGTGCGAAAAACCTCATTGTTACCAGTGGCGGAAAAAATGTTTATCCTGAAGAAATTGAAGATTCCTTCCAGCTTTACTACGACGTGCAGCAGGTAACTGTGCGCGGCTACCATCCAGAAGGAGATGATTCCGCCGAAGAAATTGAAGTTTTAATTTATGTTTCAGATGACCTCTATAGCCGAATGGCCTGCAAACGCAGCATGGATTATGTTCAGCAGGAAATTGTAAATGAAGTTCGAAGCATTGTAAGCCGGGTAAACAAAAAACTGCAGCCTTACGAACAGATTACAAAAATCACTTTGCTGAAGGAACCGCTTGAAATGACCCCTTCACAGAAGGTAAAGCGAAACTATGTTGCTAATGCTTATCAGCAGTAAAAAGAGGTAAAATGACTGATTTAGAAAAAGCCCGCGAATTTTTTGGCGGTGATTTATATGCAACCGAAACTACAGGTATTCAGATTGACCAGGTTGGCGAGCATTACGCAAAATGCTCGCTTGAAATAAAACGTGCCCACCAGAACGCTTATGGCGGAGTGATGGGCGGTGCTATTTTTACACTTGCTGATTATACCTTTGCAGTTTCTTCAAACTTTAATCAGCCGCAAACAGTTTCTGTAACCAGCCAGATAAACTTTATTGGCATGGCTAAAGGTAAAAAACTTATCTCAGAATCTAAACTGATTAAGGACGGCCGTTCAACCTGTTTATACGAAATTGATATTACAGATGAACTTGGTACTAAAATTGCTTTTGTAACTATAAGCGGAATGAAACTGGAAAAGAAGTAGTTCCTTCTCTTCCAGCTTCTTTAAGCAAGCTAAAACTTAAGCTAAAACTAAAGTCAGTTTTTATCTTCCGCCAGACCAACTCATATCTACTCTTACAGCATCACCATCTTCTACAAAGTGATAAAACTGCATGATATCTCCAGGTGTCTGAACTCCGCTTTCTGTATCTGTATAAACTACTCTAAAGTGGATTGCAGCCCATTCTCCATTGATAAGCATGCTGTCATAGTAAAGCTTTCTCAACTGAGTTTTTTCTTCTGCTTTTTTCTGTGCTTCTACATAACCAGCTGGTGAAACTTCATATTTGTACTCATAGTTGATTTTTGCATCTTCTGTGTAAAAATCCTTTGTGTTTTCTGTCCATACATCAAAGCCCTGATTCCAGCTGTCAAAATCCTGTAAGAGAGCTGCACGAATCTTTTTAGCATTCTTGCTCTTATCTGTTGTTGGATACTTTACAGGATATTTTTCTTCAAGATTGTCTGTTTCTGGGATTACATAAGCAATCATTTCTTCATCAATCTTTTTCTGATTTTCTCTTGCTTCAGGTGTCTGGAAATGACTCATTGCTGCAAAGCCACTACCACGAGCTCCACCCCAGCCTTCTTCTACACGGCAACCTAATTCTTTTCCATAATCCTTGAACTTAACAAACTCCATTACTCCGCCAGGTGTGTTTACACCATTAACAATATTTTCTGTTGCATAACGGATTGCAGCCCAGTCATCACAAATGATGATGTTCTGGAAATCTCCCATCAGGATATTTGTCTTTTTCAAGGTAACATTCATAGCAGCCTGATATTCTGCCAGTGTAAGGCGGGCTCCATGAACATTGTAAATTGACTCATCTGTATAAAGGATTGTTCCCCAAGCCTTCCAGGCATCAAAGCCGCGATTCCAGTTTTCAAAACCAGTAAGCAGGCGGTTTTCGATTGCCTTACCCATTTTGGTATCAATTGTTGTTGGATAAATTACAGGGAACTTTTCCTTAAGCTCTTTAGTATTGTTGTAAGAGTTCATAATTTCTGTTCCATCAACAACCATTGTTTCTGATTCCAATTTTGTTGTTGTACAAGATGTAATCACACTACAAAAAGCTGCAAATCCAGCCAGACCAAGCATTGCCTGTTTATAAATCTTTTTCATTTCTGTCTCCTTGCTTATTATTTTTTTAAGCAATTTTTCCACTTGCCTTGAGCCATTCAATTTCATCATGCATAGTTTCGCGGTAACTTCTTGTTGTATAACCAAGTTCTTCACGAGCCTTTGTTGAATCAAAATTGTTGTTGCGGGCCAGGTTGTATACTGCAAAGGTTGTCATAAGTGGACGAGTTCCCTTGCGTTTAGCCTGTTTTTCCATCATTTTTGCCAAAAAGTTAGCCATTTTTACCGGAATAAAGGTCTTCATTTTTTTACAGCCTGACTCTTCGCTTAAAAGACGGGCAAAGTCACGGAAAGAAACTTCATCATTTCCAAGAATGTAGCACTGACCAGCCTGTCCATTATCAGCTGCAAGAATTGCTCCATGAGCAAGGTCACGTACATCACAAAGGTTGAAGGAACCGTCAATTCCAGCAGGCATTTCTCCATTTATAATCTGAATTAAAACCTTAGTTGTTTCGCCTACTGCAAAATCTTCTGGTCCAAGAATTCCACTTGGATGAATTACGCAGGCATTAAGTCCCTGTGAAGCAGCATCCAAAACAAGCTGAGTTGCAAGAGCCTTTGACTGACTGTAGCAGCCCAAAACCTTATCTGAATCAAAGTGATTTACTTCGCCAATTTTTTCTCCCTTAGGAAGCTCTGGAATAGCACCTGTACTAGAACAGTAAACAAGCTTTTTACATTCTGTGTGCTTTTTACAAAGTTCAATAATATTTTTAGTTCCGCCAACGTTTACATCCATAACCTTCTGATTAAAATCTGGATTTACAGTAACAATACTTGCAATGTGCATTACGATGCTTTCAAAACCTTCAGGAATTGTAAAAAACTTTTCTAGAGATTCCATATCTGTAAGGTCACCACGAACAATTTCTGCTTCGCCTGGTACATATTTTTCTGCAGGGTCATTTGGCAGAACAAAAGCTCTCACCATATTTCCACGCTCCAAAAGCTGGCGGCAAATTGTTCCACCCAAAAATCCAGCTGCACCTGTTACCAAATAAATTGTTTCGTTAATTGCTTTTTCCATAGTTTAATTCTCCTTGCGCTTTCCCACGCCATAGCTTATGACAAGAATATAAGCCCCTCCTATTTCTAAAATGTTTACGAAATGTTGCTGAAATATTAAAAATTCAGAATTTTGAAGTATTCTCACACTTTTTTTCGTTATTTTTCCGCCCACCATGTTATAATTTTCTTATGATTAAGATTTTAGTTGTAGAAGATGATGCAGATTTAAACCTTACGGTTTGTGCTTTTTTACGCCGCAATGGTTACGAGGTTACAGG
>JAIKYB010000176.1 GCA_024683675.1 Treponema sp. | reverse complement strand
TTGCCTTCTTTAAGCAATTAAATGAAGCCGGTTTTAATTCTGAAAACTTAAAAGTAATGAGTTTTTCTGTTGCTGAAGAAGAAATTAATCAAATTGGTGTTGAAAATATAGAAGGTCAGCTGGTGGCCTGGAATTATTATGCCACAACAGATTCTGATAGTAACGCAAGATTTATTTCCGCTTACAAGGCTGAATATGGAAATGAAAGAGATACCAGTGATCCTATTGAAGCAGCCTATATTGCAGTTTACATGTGGGCTGCCGCCTGTGAAAAAGCCGGAACTTTTGATGTAGAAGAAGTCCGCATGTCTGCAAAGGGCTTAAGTCTGGAGGCCCCGGAAGGAAAGGTAACCATAGACGGCGTAAATCAGCATTTGTATAAGACTGTAAGAATTGGAAGGGTAAATAAAAACAGCTTGATTGACGAAATCTGGGCAACCCCAGAAGCAATCAAGCCGGATCCTTATCTTAGCACTTATGAATGGGCTAGAGGCCTTTAAGCCTCAAAAATCTATTCTTCATAGATAGGTTCAAAGTCTTCTGCCGGATGTCCACAAATAGGACACTCAAAATCTGAAGGAAGCTCTGAACCACGATATTCATAACCACAAATTTTACAGCGCCAGCCAACAATCTTTTTTTCAGGCTGTGCGCTGTTATTATTTTTAGGTTTTACATCCTTTTGATAATCAGCATAGGTAAGAGGAGCTTTATCACTCACAAGCTTGGCTTCTGTTACTTCGGCAACAAAAAGAGTATGAGTTCCCAAATCCTGAGAAGACAAAACCTTACATTCAAAAACTGAACAAACCTGACTAGTTACATAAGGGCAGCCATTTGAATCAAGCTCATACTTAAAATCCTGGAACTTATCTACATTGCGTCCGCTCTGGTAACCGAAACGCTGAATCAAATCAAAAGTTGTAGACTTATCTAAAACAGAAAGAGAAAAAACTCCGGATTCCTTAATCATTTCACAGGTTAAATTCTGATTGATGCAGGAAATTGCCAGTCTTACCGGATTTGCAGCTGCCTGAAAACAGGTATTTGTAATGCAGGCATTTATTTTTTCGCCAGATTTTGTCCCCAGAATAAAAACTCCGTAGGAAAGATTAAAAAACGCTTTTTGCTCCATAAAAACTCCTATATACCTATATATACTTATAAAACACTTATAAAACTGGACTTCTCTGAAGCCAGAAGCTAACTGTTCATAATTGTAACACACAAAATGCCATTTGCAATTCTATTTAATCAGACTCTTGAAGAAATTACATTCCTCATCATTGCAGATTACGGCTTCTTCTAATTTAGGGTCACAATGGAAAACATGCCAGAGAGGGGCACTTTCACTACCGTAACAATGGTATTCGTAAGGGACACCGGCGGCTTGCAGGGCGCCTGTTATGTAAGGGGCCTGGTCAAGCAGGAAGTCGCCCTTGCAGGTCATGACGAATGAAGGGGGGAAGGCGCTTGTGACATATTTATATGTGTTTATAAGCTCGACTTCTTCGGGGCATGCGCCGCCTGGCATCATTCCATCCAGAAGGAGTTTAGTTTGTGGATTTCCTTGAATGGCGTCGTCCATGTTGTATTTTCCACAGTTCAGGCCCAGTCCCCTTAAAGTAAGATTTTTTGGGCGGATAAAAGGGAAGTTTTTTGCGTAGTCGGGGTTTGTAAGGGCGGCGGCATAGAGGGAAAGTAGATGGCCGCCGGCGGAGTCGCCTACGGCAAATACGTTATTTTGGTCCAGGCCGTATTGGGCGCTATTGGCACAAATCCACTGGAAAACGGCTTCGGCATCTTCTATTGCGGCAGGAAAACGGGCTTCGGGAGCCAGTCTGTAGGAATAGTTTACAACTGCGAAGCCCCTCTGAGCCAGACGCATTCCATAAAACTGGTAAACATCCTTATCGCCATAAACCCAGGCACCACCGTGAACAATCACAATTACAGGAAGTTTTTCCAGGCTGCTTCCCTCCCCTACGGCTTTTGGTCTGTAAACATCAAGCAGCTGCCACTTTCGGAGCTTTATGTCTGAACCATAAAGAATATCATCAAAACGGATTATATCTGCTGGAGTAGTCTGTCCTGCATCCCGCTTTTTATCTCCTTTGCCGAATGCCTTACGTATCTGATTCGCGGCAAATCTGTATTTCAGTTTTATCATTTTTCTTCCTCCTGTACTGTGCGAAGCTTATAATATTCACCTTTCTTTTCCATGAGCTGGTCATGACTGCCCTGCTCTGCTATTCCGTGGTCTGTTACAACTGCAATCTTGTCTGCATTTTTGATAGTAGAAAGCCTATGGGCAATTACCAGAGTTGTTCGTCCCTTTGAAAGCTCATCAAAGGAATGCTGGATTTTTATTTCAGTTGCAGTATCAAGGGCAGAAGTAGCTTCATCAAGAATAAGAATAGGAGGATTTTTCAGGAAGCAGCGGGCTATTGAAACTCTCTGCTTCTGGCCGCCACTAAGCTTAATTCCTCTTTCGCCTACTATGCTGTCATAACCATTTGGCATTTTCATAATATCCTCATGGATTTCTGCACGGCGGGCAGCTTCTTCAATTTCTGCATCTGTGGCGTTTGGTTTGCC
>JAIKYB010000147.1 GCA_024683675.1 Treponema sp. | reverse complement strand
AAATATCTGGGAAAGCCTGATTTTGACGAGAGTCAAATAAAAGTGGCAGCAGTTCCTGGAACTGCGATAGGACTTGCCTGGACCAGCATGGGCGGCGATACCTTGCTTATTGAATCTACCTATTTTGCAGGAAAGGGCGGACTTGTCCTTACCGGTCAGATGGGAGATGTAATGAAGGAATCCAGTCAGATTGCCTTTAACTGGGCCCGCAAGTTTGTGCTTGAGCGAGGTTCAAAAAAAGCTAAGTGGTTTGATGAAAATATTGTTCATCTGCATATTCCGGAGGGGGCAACTCCAAAGGATGGGCCAAGTGCCGGAATTACAATGGCGACCACCTTTGTTTCTCTTTTGTGCAACAAGAAGCTTAAGCCTCATCTTGCAATGACAGGAGAGCTTTCTCTTACAGGTCAGGTATTACCAATTGGCGGATTGCGCGAAAAGACTGTTGCCGCTAAGAGAAATAAGATTAAGACAATCATTATACCTAAGGCTAATGAACGTGACCTGGAAGAGATTCCTGAGCATGTAAAGCAGGGAATAAAGTTTATTCCTGTTTCAAATGTAAGGGAAGTGCTGGAAATTGCTCTGGGAATAGTTTAATTCATCATTCCTAATTCACGCAGCCATTCGTACAGGCTTTCATTCCAATGAAATTCCTGCATAAAGGCATTGTTCATCATACCAAAGCCGTGGCCGCCCCATTCATAGTGTGCCAGACGGCAGTTTGGAATGTTTTTTGCGCAGAGGGCCTCGTAGAGCCGCAGGGAATTTTCGGGGATTACAACCGGGTCATCGTCGCAGACAACTACATAAGTTGGGGGCATGTCGTCCGGTATGTTTAATTCTGTAGAAAATTCGTCCTTGCGCTCCTGAGTCTGCTTCTTTTTTCCGAAGCCCAAGAGGCTTTTGCGGGACCAGCGGTGGGCAATATCATCCTGCATGGAAACAACCGGGTAAACAGGAATTACAAAATCAGGGCGCAGAGAAACCTGGCAATCTATTCCAAGCTTTTCAAGCTCATTATGAGTCTGATGGAATTCTCCTGCCATAGTAACAAGATGTCCTCCTGCGGAAAAGCCAATAAGTCCAACTTTTGCAGGGGCTATTCCAAATTCATCTGCATTTTCTCTTACAAGCTGAATTGCTCTTTGTATATCTTCAAGCATAGCAGGGTAGTGGTAGCAGCTTTCGGCAGTCCTGTATTTAAGCATAAAGGCTGTTACTCCATTTTGAGCAAACCATTGGGCACTTGTGTTTCCTTCGCTTCGAAGGCCCAGGTGGTGATAGCTTCCGCCCGGACAAATTATAACTGCACTTTTACATGTCTTAGAAGTATCTTTTGGCTGGTGCATAAACATTACAGACTGTTCTTTTTCCATGCCCTTTACATTTCTCCACAAATAAATTGTTTTTTCCTGGGAAAATGAAGTAAAGGTAATTAAAAATGAGATTGCGAGAGTTATCAGAAGCTTTTTCATGGGGGAAATTATAGCAGATTATTTAAGAAAATTCCTAGAAAAAAAATTTGCATTAGGCTGATACGTATGGTATATTAATGATAGTAAAACTATCATAATGTTTTGATTACTATCAACAATGTCTAAAACAGACAAAGGGAGATTATTTATGAAGGCCAAAAGTTCTCTTTTATTCCTCTGTATCCTTTCTGCACTGCTTCTTTCTTCCTGTGCAGGAAAAGAAGAAAGTGAAAAAATCTATCTGTCAGATGGCTGGCGCTATTGTGTAAATGAGGATTCTGCAAAATCCGGTGATTATTCGTATTTTGATAATTCAAAGCTGGCAAATCTTGAAGGGCTGCTGCCAGAAAAAAGAGGCTTTATATGGCTTAAAAAGACATTTACACTTCCTGATAGCTTAAGGGGACAGCCTCTTGGACTTTATCTGGGAAGAATTACCCTTGCAGACCAGACTTATATAAACGGCTCTTATATTGGTGGTGAAGGCTCATTCCCTCCTCATGAGTTTAGTGCCTGGAATACTGCCCGCTTTTATATAATTCCAGCAGAGCTTTTAGGGGAAGGTGAAAATGTACTTACTATAAAAATCTGGGTGGATGGAGAAGGATCAATTGTTTCAAATCCTTTTATAAGTGATGTAACAAGTGCAAAAAAAGCTGCTGGCCATGAAGCCTTATGGAACAGTAAAATCCATTTGATTTTTGCTTTTATGATGATCATTATTGGCGGCTATCACCTGATGCTTTACTTAAAAAATAAAAGAGAAAGGGAAAATCTGCTTTTTGCCCTTATAAATCTACTTTCCGCTCTTTATCTTTCAGTCTTCTATTATGGAGAGCTTCCGGATTCCTTTGAAAATCTTTTTTCCTTCCTTATATTCCAAAAGATTTTTTCAAGTGCCCTTCCATTTGTATTTCCATATCTGGTTGCTTCCTTTGTACTTTCATTTGTACATGCAAAAGAAAATAAAATTATTAGAAGAATCCGCTTGGGCTTTATGCTGCTTCCAATTGTGATTATAATGTGCGCTCCAAATTATCTGGTCCTTCGTTCAATGCGCTGGACTCAGATTCTGCTGGTGCCACCTCTTTTTTATATTTTCTTTATCCTTATTCGTTCGGTTTTTGCAAAAAATAAGGATGCCCGTACCCTTCTATTTGGTTTTTCCCCACTTGTTGTAACTGTAATACTTGATCTTTTGATTCATAATGTTCTTAAACTTTACAATTTCCCTTATATTACATCTTTGGGCTGGCAGCTGGTAATTATTACTTTACTATTTATTATGGCAAACCGCTTTGCAAATTCTCGAGCTCAGGTAGAAGACTTAAATAAAAATCTTGAAAAAAAGGTTGCCGAAAGAACAGCGGAACTTTCTGAGTCCAATTCAAGACTTTCTGATGCAAATAATCAGCTTGAACTTACAAATAATCAGCTGATTGAAGCAAAGGAAAAGGCTGACCGGGATATGAAGCTTGCTGTCTATGTTCAAAACTGCTTTTTTAATACAACTCTTCCTCGTTTTAAAAACTGGGAGGTTGCCTTTAAGTTTAAGCCGGCAGCAGGAGTTTCAGGTGATTTGTATGACTTCTTTTATGAAGGTGATAAGCTGCAGGGGCTGGGACTTTTTGATGTTTCCGGGCATGGAATTGCTTCCGGTCTTGTAACAATGCTTGCAAAAACTGTAATAGACAGAAAATTCCGTGAATGTGCAGAGCTTCCTTTTCCTAAGGCTATGGAAGAAATCAATAAGCAGATTATTGAAGAAAAGGGAGATATTGAAAATTACCTGACCGGAGTTTTGCTTAGAATAAATGACAGTAAAGTCGAATTTATTAGTGCCGGCCATCCTAAGGTTTTCCTGCGAACTGCAAAAAATGGAAAAGTTTATCCTGTTGAGTTAAAGGATGGATCCGGTAATGGTGGAATCATTGGTTTTTCAGGGGCTGTTCAAGAATTTAAGGCTGTGGGCTTTTCAATGCAAAAGGGGGATAGCCTGATTCTTTATACAGACTGTCTTAATGAGTCAAAAAATGAAGAAGGACAGCAGTTTGGTGAAGAGAGAATTGCTCAGGCCTTTGCAGATTCCGGAATTGGAACTGCCCGAAATAGAATGGATTATGTCCTGGAACGTTTTAATACATTTACCGGAAATAAGGCATTAAATGATGATCTTACGGTAATTGTATTGCAGTATAATCCTTAATACTTGTTGAAAACTTATTTTAAGCGGTGTAGAATCCCATCTATGGAAAAAATTGAAGCAATTGTTTTTGATATGGATGGAGTTCTGCTTGATACTGAAAGTATCTGCGACAGAACCTGGGCTATGGCCGCTAAAAAAATGGGCATTTCTACTGACGTGGATTTTATAAATGAATGCCGCGGAACCAATTTTCATGATACCACAATAATCCTTAAACGTTGTCTGGGAGAAGATTTTGATGTAGAAGGCTTTATGAAGCTGACTTCTGAATATTTCCATGAGATTGAATTTGGAGAAGGAATTCCTTTAATGCCTTACGCAAAGGAAATCCTTGAATATCTTAAGCCTAAGTACCCTTTGGTTTTGGCATCTTCTACCCGCGGAGAGTCTGTAAAACGCCAGCTGACAAATGCCGCTTTAATTGATTTTTTTGAAACCAGAACTACCGGAGATATGGTGACCCACAGTAAGCCTGACCCTGAGATTTATAAGATGGCCTGTGCTTCTATTGGAATCGCTCCTGAAAAGTGTCTTGCTATAGAAGACAGCCCAAATGGCATTAAAAGTGCTGCTGCTGCCGGCTTAAAGGTAATTATGATTCCGGATAAGATTCAGCCTACAGAAAAAATAAAAGCCCTGTGCAGCCATGTTTTTGACAGTCTGCAAGGGCTAAAAACCGTTTTGTAGTTTTTATGCGGAGTCCTTCTTTTGGAAGGGCTCCTTTCCTCCTATTTTAAGGCATCAACAATACTTGTATATTCGCCTTTCTTTTTAAGCATAGCATTATAGACTCCGCAGAAGGGACCGTTCATTTTGTAGCCATAGCTGGATGGCAGGGCACTTGGGTCATCAGTAAGTCCCCAGATAGAAACTCCTGTAAGTCTGATATTATCTGCACTATTAATTCCGGCCAGCATTGTAAAGAAATCCTTGTAGAAGATTTCGTGGGCTGCCATCTGGTCCTTGTCATAATTTCTAAGGGCCAGCTCTGTTAACTGAACCTCTAGTCCAAGGGATGCATAGTGATAGATTGCTTCTCTAACCAGCTTTATATCATTAGGATTCATACAGCCGGCCTGCTGACCATAGCCGCCAATGTAGCCCTGCATACCAAGTCCGTCACAAAGTTTTTCCTCTTTATTGATGCTATTGATAAGCTGGGTAATTGCATCGCGTTTTCCACTGTAGAAGGTATTATAATCATTGTAGAAGAGTTTTATATTTGGATTTACCTTGTTTGCGGCGTCGCGGGCATATTTGAAGGCAAGCTCAACATAGTCTGGACCAATTACTTCATAGAAAAGGTTTGTAGAGCCACCGCGCTTAATTCGTACGTGGCGTGGGTCGCTGGCCTTACATTCATTAGTTCCGTCTGCTACTGCTTCGTTTACAACATCCCAGCAGTAAACTACGCCAGGGTAATTTGTTTCAAAATGGCTTACTACTTCTTCTATATAATATTGAAGTCTTTTGCACATTGTTTCCCGGTCTACGAAGGAATTTGTTTTAGTGTAGCCTTCACGGAAGAACCAGTCTGGCATGTAGGCGTCCCAAACAAGTACGTGTCCGCGTACTCCAATTCCATTTTCCATAGCAAACTGGGCTATAGCATCTGCATTTTTATAAACCATAACCGGCATGCCGTTTTCACTTTTCATGCTGAGCTGCTGGTTTGCAAGAGAATAAGCTTTAAATTCGTTGCTTGCAGTAATACTGTTAAAATCAGCCTTTACCATTTCTGTATAATTTGAGCGGGTAACACTTTGTGCTGAAATAACTGCCCCCAGTTTAAAACCGTGGGCTTGGGCAAGCTTATATAAATTAGCTTCTGGGATTTCCTGAGTTTTTGTTTGTACAGGATTAGCTGTTTTCTGAGTTTCTGCATTTTTTGATGAACAAGATGAAAGGATTAGACTAGCTGCAAGAAGAAAAACAGAAAGAAATTTTAATGATTGCTTAGTTTTAGTCATTTTTTTACTCCATTTTGAGTATAACATAGATTTTTCTCTGATAAAATCGAGTATTTCCCCTATGTAAAAGCATTTATAAGGACAATTTCCCCTTTTTTGAACTTATTTTAGGGTAATTTTGCCGTTTGAGCAGTCTAAAATGCGGTCAGAAAGTTCTTTTTTCTCTGCGGCGTAAAGCTTTCCTGATATATCTACCTGTGTTCCAAAGTCTTCCTTCAGCTCAGAAATATGAAAGCCTTCCATTATTTTTTTGATTGTTTTATAAGCTTCATAGCCGCAGCACAGGGAAAAATCTGATTTTTCAACAAGTTCTTCAAAAAGCTCTGCTTCATCTGCCTTTGTGAGTACAGCTTTTGCTCCGCCGGAGTAGGCCTTGACCAGGCCTCCTGTTCCAAGAAGGGTTCCTCCAAACCAGCGGGTAATGGTAAGAACAGTGTTAGTGCATTTTCGGCCTTTAAGGACATCCAGGGCAGGGCGGCCTGCGGTTCCAGAGGGTTCTCCGTCATCACTCATACCCATTACTTCGCCAGAAGGTCCAATAACAAATGCATGCACTACATGGGTTGCATCAGAATATTTTTCTTTTTGGGATTTAATAAGCTCCCTGGCTTCTGATTGACTTGTGCAGGGGAAGAGCTCTGAGAGGAAACGTGAACCTTTTATATTTTCTTCATATTTTACGTATTCTTTTATAATTTCCATTTTTCAGACATTATTCTTCACTTGCACTTTTTGTCTTACAGGGGTAGTTCTCCATTTACAGGCTTTGCGCTTTGAACTTCAATGTCCTGAACTTCCTTGTTTGCAACACGAACGCCCTTTGCCTTAAGAGATTTTTCTTCAAAATCGCTAGCCTTGAACTTTTCATTAAGAATCTTAAGCTTTGGCTTTTTTACATAATTGAGTGTAAAGGTAAAGGTCTTTCTTGTATCAATGTGCAGTACTTCACAGCCTTCCGGAGCAAAGAAGTAGTCTCTGTTCATTATAAAGGATGGGATGTGGCAACGCTTGATATATACAAACTGAGTTTCGGGATCGCGGTAAAGAATTGTAAAAAGTACCTTTGAAAGGCTTTCTTTATCTGCAAAACCGCAGTAACGCATTTCAGGTCCTACGAAAATCTTCTTTGGAGTTTCAGAAACGGAATAGATACCGCTCTTTCTTACATAAAGAATCTTGTCAAAAGGAGTAACCTTAAAGAGTTCGTTTCCGCCAGGAACTTCAATTCCAAGGTTTCCTGATTTTTCATCATACTTAAGGGCTATATCGCGTTTAGTAACGGCTTTAACATCAACTGTATTGATATTTGTAATTTTTGTGTGTCGCTTTGAAGTTTCAGCATCCAGCTTCTTTTCAATTCCATCCAGCCAGCTGATTGCATAATCAACAAGGTGCTTAAGCAGTCTGTTAATTTCCTTGATTCTTGCGTTTATAGCTGTAACTTCTGCCTTATTCTTGTTCATGTCATAGAGGGAAATGCGGCGGATTGGGATTTTAAGAAGATGATCTACGTCCTCATCTGTAATATCGCGTATAAGTTCAGCACGGAAGGGTTTGAAGCCATCTTTAACAGCCTTAATAACTGTTTCTTCAGTCTTCATCTGTTCGATTTTCTTATAGATACGCTCTTCTACAAAGATTCTTTCCAGAGTTCGCAGATGAAGCTTTTCCATCAGCTCTGCCTTTTCCAGTTCCAGTTCCTTTTTAAGAATGCCTACCAGCTGTTTACAGTGATATTCGATTACCTGTGTACAGGTCATTTGAACCGGCATGTTATCTTTAATTACAAGAAGATTACAATAAATTGTTTGTTCACAGTCTGTGAAAGCATAAAGAGAATCTACAACATCCTTAGTGTAAACACCGCGTTGCAGGCGGATTTCAATATTTACCTTATCTGAAGTGTAGTCCTGAATAGAAGTAGCCTTAATTTTTCCGTTTTTAACTGCCTTTTCAATGGAATCGCAGAGGCTTTCTGTGGTAGAGCCATAAGGCAACTCTGTTATGATGATTTTTTTGTCATCAGAGGTGTCCATTTTTGCACGGGTAACAATTTTTCCAAGTCCATCCTGATAATCAGAAACATCTATAAGACCTCCGGTAGGGAAATCTGGATAAAGCTGGAACTTTTCGCCGCGCAGACATTTTCTTTCTGCGTCTATTACCTCGTGGATATTATGGCTTAGAATATATGTGCTCATACCAACGGCAATACCTTCTGCTCCCATAATAAGTACCAGAGGAAGCTTTGCCTGGAAAGCAACAGGTTCTGTGTCACGACCGTCGTAGGTGTCTATATACTGTGTTACCTTTGGATTTGTATTAAGAATATCCTTTGTTACTGGGCGCAGGCGGCATTCAATGTATCGGGGAGCAGATGCACTGTCTCCGGTGTACATATTACCAAAGTTTCCCTGCTTATCAATGAAGATTTCCTTGTTTGCAAGATTTACAAGGGCTGTGTAGATAGAAGCGTCTCCATGAGGATGATAAGCCATTACCTTACCAACTACATTTGCAACCTTTGTGAAACGTCCGTCATCAGTTTTGATAAGAGTATGTATGATTCGTCTTTGAACAGGTTTAAGTCCGTCTGTGATTTCTGGAATTGCGCGGTCACGAATAACGTAACTAGCATATTGAATGAAATTCTGATCGAAGAGATTTTTTACATAAGCCATTTTTTTT
>JAIKYB010000105.1 GCA_024683675.1 Treponema sp. | reverse complement strand
TTCATAACGTGAATAGCTCTGTCGCTGGTCAGTTCCCATTCATAAAGCAGGCGGATTTTTTTATAGTCGTGAAAAACAGAGATTACCTGGCAGTCCTCTTTTATGTGGAGGTCGCTGTAGGGTCTGTGAGCATTGTCTTCTTCTGCAACTTCTTTAAAAAGCTCTTTTATATAAGGCAGGTTGATTTCTACATCATCATCAATTTCAACTGAATAAAAAAAGGAGGCTTCCAGAGGAATGCTTTGGAGTTTTTCTGGATACTGAATGCGTTTATCATCTGCCCTGAACTCAATTCCAATTACTTCCTTCTGCAATTCTTTTATAAAAAAGAGACCCGGATAATCATAAGTACCAAAGGCATTTGAATATTTTGAAACCTCTTCCGGTAGCTGGCCTGCATAAAATTTCTGAATATCCTGAGAACTCGCCTCTGTGTAATAGAGAATCCTTTCCGGTTTAAATAACTGATTGAGTTTATTGATAAACATATATTAATGATAGCATAGAAAAGTGTAGTAGACTACTTTTTTAATGTGATTAAGGAGATTGCCTCATGCGGGCAGGCCGCCTTGCAGTCGCCGCAACGAATACAATCCATGCTGTCGGGATTTTTCCAGACTGGAATATCCAGCTTGCAGGCCTTCTGACAGACTCCGCAGCTTATACATTTATCTGAATCGATTTTTATGCGGTAAAAAGAAACCTTATTAAAAAGGCCGTAAACCGCGCCCAGTGGGCAAATGTAGCGGCAGAAAGGGCGGTATATAATTATTGATAAGAGGATTGTTACTGCAAGGATGGCCACTTTCCAGCGGAAAAGAAAGCCTGCCGCTCCCCTCATAGCTTTGTTCAAAAGCACCAGAGGAATGCCTCCTTCCAAAGTTCCCACCGGGCAAATCCATTTACAGAACCAGGGCTCTCCAAGTCCTGTAAAATCGATTACAAAAAGAGGAAGCAGAATTACAAATACTGCAAGAAATACAAAGCGCAGGGCACGCAAGGCCCTTTCTCCCGGAAGCCGGCGGATTTTTTTTACAAAGGGGATTTTGAAAAGCAGGTCCTGGAGGAGGCCGAAGGGGCAGAGAAAACCGCAGACAAAACGCCCCATAAGGCTACCAAAAAGAGCCAGAATTCCAAGTACATATAGGGAAATCTTATACTCACGTGCTCCCAAAGTTGCCTGTAGAGCCCCTATAGGGCAGGAGCCCAAAGCTCCCGGGCAGGAATAACAGTTCATTCCCGGCAGACAGATATATTTTGTAGCGCCTGTAAAAATATGCCCTTTTACAAAGCCCTTGAGATATCCGTTGGAAAGAGCTGCAAAAGCTAACTGAATGAGAAGACGGCACTTTGAGCTCCTGCCTGATTTGTTGCCAGCAGTGCCGGCAGCCTTTGCAGTGTTTTCTTTTTTCATCAGCCTATTCCTATACATTCAAGGCAGATTTTTGTAGCCTTTTGAAAAACTGTTGCTGCTTCTCCCCGGAATATTCCCGCTAGGATAAGTGCCAGTCCAGCAAAGAGAATGGAAATTGCGATAATATTTCTCTTTTTTCCGCTCATCAGAATTCCTTATGTTATTTTACTTCTGTCAGCATTTTATCTATGATTTTCTGCCAGTCCTTATAGCTTCGTGAGCCCAGAATGGCTTCTCCAATTTGATTTCCATTCTTGTCTACAAAAATTGTAGTGGGAACAGCCTGTACATTTCTCAGAAATCCAGAAAACATTTCTTCTGTTGGGACAAGGTTTCTGTAGCTTACTCCAGTTCCATTTATAATATAGTCGGCATCGGCTTTTGCAGTGGAAAGAATACGTCCTTTTTCATCAGTCAGGTCGATTACAATTCCTATAATCTCTACTCCTTTTGATTTATTATCCTGATTTATCTTTTCCAGATGAGGCATTTCACGGATACATGGGCCACAGAAGGTTCCCCATATATTAAGCATGGTGATTTTATTATGAGAGTAAATTTCGCTTGTGACAGTATTTCCTTCCAGGTCTTGAGTAGAAAAGGAGAGGGCCTTTGACTTTTCTTTATTTTTTGTCTGCGCAAATAAAAGATTTGCACTAATAATCATAATAATTATCAAAAATAGACAGATAATCTTTTTCATTTTGACTCCTTCTTCAATTTTTCAAAAGTATAACATATATTGCTAATTCTGTTATTCGAAAGATCTTCTTAATCTGAATATTTCTTGTAAAAAATGCATAAAAAGTGTATATTTATACAATATGAAAGAACGACAATCACGTCTTAAGACTATTAAATCACTCATAAAGAATAATACAATTGAAAGTCAGGATGATTTACTTGAGCTTTTGCAGAAAGAAGGTTATGAAGTAACACAGGCAACTCTTAGTCGTGACCTTAAGCTTTTGAAGGTGGGAAAGGTTCCAGATGGACAGAATGGTTATAAATATGCCCTTCCCGGAGAAGATGTAAATGGCGAAAGTGAAGCTATTTATGTACAGGATTTCCTTCGCGGTTATGTAAGTATTGATTTTAGTGGAAATATTGTTGTAATTAAAACTTTCCCTGGCCATGCAAATACAGTTTGTAATGCAATTGATAATCTTAATATGGATGAAGTTCTTGGAACAGTTGCCGGAGATAACTGTATGTTTGCCTGTCTGCGTGATGGCGTGACTGGTGATGATTTTATGGAAAAGTTAAAGATGCATATTCCGGGGATTGAAGATTAAGCGACTTTAAGTTAAAGTTGTGTCATGCAGTTTACCAGTACAAGAAACAGCGACCTGTCTGTTATGTTTTCTAAGGCTGTTCAGGATTGTATCCCAGCTGATGGAGGAGTTTTTGTTCCTTCCCAGATACAGGACATGCGCCGCTGGATTTACTACATTGATGAAACAACACCATTTTCTTCTATTGCAGGTTCTCTAACCTCTGCTTTAATGCACGAGGAATTTTCTCCAATTATTTGTGAAACAATTGCTACAGATGCCTTTCCTAATGAGCCTATCGTTACTCAGTTGGATGATAATCTTTTTTCTCTAGAGTTATATCACGGTTATACTGGTTATCATAAGGATTATGGAGTCGCTTACCTCTGCTCTTATCTTGAAGCTACACTGACCCTTAAAGGGGGTAATGTAATATTCCTTGATTATACTCATGGTGGACTTGGTGCGCTTTTAGCAAAGCTCCTTAAAGGAAAAAAGCACCTTAAGGCTGTGCTTGTTTATAAAAAAGGAACCGTACGTGGCATTGATGAAGAAAGTTTGGCCTGGAATGGTGGAAACATTTATCCTGTAGAAATGGAAGGCTCAGAAGCTGATATTAAGGCGGCTGTAAATCAGGTTTTCCAGGACCGGGCTTTTGTTGAAAATTTTGGTCTGACAGTAGCTGATTCTACCAACGTTTGTCGGCTATTGGGTCAGATGTTCTTTTACCCATATTCCTTTGCCCAGATTAAGAAAAAGGTTTCCGGAGATATTTATTATGCAATGGGACCAGAAAACTACGGCACTTTGATGGCTGGTTTATACAGCTGGCGCTTTGCCCTTCCTGTAAGTGGATTTTTTATGCCAAGTTCTCCGGCTCTTTATTCTGATCCTAAGGGAAATCCTGTTGTAATGGATTCTCTTGTTCAGATTGAACGTCGTGGAAAGACAAATCCTGTTTCTCCAGCAAATATTGAGCGTCTTGAAGCCTTCTTCCGTGATAATCAGCTGATGATGCGCAATTTTGTTTTCCCTGTAGATGTTTCCGAAAAAGAAAGAGAAAAGGCTGCAAAGGAATTGTACATGAAGTACGGCTTGTTCTCATCTCCGGAAACTGCTGAAGCTTATGCGGTAATCAGAGAAAAGGGTAAAGCCCTCTTTGAAGAAGATGCTGCTGTAGTTTTAATTTCTCATAATCATCCGGCACTTTCTGCTGATTATTGTCGTCATGTAATTGGAGAGGTGCCTGAGATTCCGGAATCTATAAAGGAATCCTTAAGACCTACAGAATTGAACCGACCGCACATTTCTTCAGTTGAAGATATTAAGGCTATTATAAAAGCTTTGTAACTGATTTTTAATTTTCAATTAATAAAAAAGGAGACGGCTTCTTTTGCAGGAACCATCTCCTTTTCTTTATTTAGCTTTCTTTGCCGTGCTCTTTTTAGCAGGCGCTTTTTTAGCCGGTGCCTTTTTTGCAGCAGGCTTCTTTGTGCTCTTTTTCTTCGCCGCTGGGGCAAATTCCTTTAACATAAGCTCGCACTTATAAGCAGCCTTTGTTTTAGCTGTAGTAAGTGTCTTGTAGAACTTCAATACACTTGCTGTATCAGCGGACTTTGAAATGAGGGCTGAAAGTAAAATCAACTTATTCAGACTATCATCGCTCATTTCTTTGTTGAACCACCAGATATTATCAAAGCAGTTAGCACCAGAAAGAATATAGCAGTATTTTCCGCTCATAAGAAGCTTTGTAACACTATAAGCGGCAGCCTTTTCATCCTTCTTAATTTCATTTACTGAAGGACTTTCTGCCAGAATAAAGAGCTTCATAAGATTTGTACGCTCGTCATCCTTTGTAAGCTTTTCTTCCTTCAAATGCTCGTTCAGCTTGCGGCCAAGTGCAAAGCTGGATGCATAACCCTTTTCTGCAAGACTTCCGCAGAGGGCCCAGCACAATAAAAGTTTTTCAAGCTTCTTGTCAGCTTCTTCCATAAGTAAGGCAAAGTCATTTGCATCTGCGGCCTTAAGCAAAGCTTTTTGCAGCTGGGCCGCAGCCTTGCCTTTCTTTGCAATAAGCTCATTATGAATCTGAGCCAGCTTTTTGAGCCTTGAAAGAACTTCTGCACTTTCTTTTTCAGGCTCAATTCCGGCCTTTGTGCCCGCAAATTTAGCAGCAATCTTAAAGAAGGCAAGTCTTTCTTCTTCTGAATCTTCCAGGGCTGCTGTAAGCTTCTTGAGAGAAAGAGCAAGAGGCTTTTTTTCTGCAGGCTTTTTAGCCGCTTTTTTACTTGCTTTTGCCTGAACTGCATCTTCTGCAATTGTTTCAGCAGGCTTTATTTTTTCATAACCAAATTCTGCAAAAACTCTTCCCATAAGCTTAGAAGCATAGTCGTGGAGGGCAGCATACAGATCCTTGTAGATAATTTCCTGCCATGCAGTTTCAATATCTTCACAGCCACGTCCGTTCAGGTATTCGCAGAGAATCTTGTAGCGGTGGTCTGCTTCGTCGCTAACCTGGTGAACATTAAGGTAAACCTGATATTCAAAGCCGTTTAGCATTACGAACATACCCTTTTCACAAATCTCAGAGGATTTGCGCACGAACCAAAGTCGGCTCTTGTGCTCCTGGAAGATACAGTATTTATCATCTTCTGCAGTAAGGTTTAATCCTTCTGAAACAGAACGGGTCTTCATTACAATTTCATCACCATTTCCGGTTTTTACGGCGTAAGGGTCAGACTGTTTAATCCATCCGTGAGCCTGGTCATACTTATTGTTGTAGAAAACAATAGCACGTTCATTTCCCGCTCCGTTTGAATAACAGAATACATTTTCGTTTACGTGGCCGTCTTCCCATAAATCATAAAGGAGGAAGTTGTCTACTCCGGAGAAGAGGTAACGCTTCTTCATAAGAGGGAAGATATCATGCCAGTGGCGGTCTACCAGATACTGACTTGGCTTTTCGTCCTTGTAGGCCTTTGTATATTCCATTCCGTATTTTTCGGTAAAGCCTTCAATCTGGCCGTGACCAAACATAGGAAGGCCCGGCATTGTAATCATAAGTGTACAAACACCAAAGTATTTGTCGCCGTCGCCGAACTGGGCAATAGCAGTTTCCTCATCGGGGTTGTTCATAAAGTTTACATAGCGCTTAAGTACCTGAGGGTCAAAGGTGATTGTATTTTTGATTGTATCGCGGTACTTCTGATTTTCTTCCTTCTTGAGCATGTTCATAAAGGCAGAATTGTAAACGCGGTGCATACCAAGGGTGCGCACAAAGTAGCCCTCCATCATCCAGAAGGCTTCCGCCAGCAGCAAAGTATCAGGACATTCCTGGGCAACGCGGTCTACAACTTCGCGCCAGAATTCGTTTGGAATTGCGTCGTTGAACTGCTGTGTACTCAAGCCGGTTTCTGACCTTGTTGCAATGTCTCCTCCGTGTCCAGGCTCCGGATACCAGAGTCGGCGGATAGATTTTTTTGCCAGAACCATAGCGGCGTCAAAGCGGATAATAGGGAAGTTATGTGCAACATGCAGAATCTCCTGCATA
>JAIKYB010000086.1 GCA_024683675.1 Treponema sp. | reverse complement strand
GATAATCTGCTTCTGGAAAATCATAAAAATAACCAGACAAGGCAGCAAGGCAACTACAGACGCAGCAAGCAAGAGAGGATAGTCGGTCTGAATTGCATACATTGCATTTAACTGACTGATTACAACCTGAACAGTAAGTTTGTCAGGATCATTAAGGTAAATACTTGGAGCGAAGTAATCGTTCCAGGCACCCATAAACCAGAGGATAGCCTGAGCGGCAACAGCTGGTTTTGCATTTGGCATCATAATCTGGAGGTAGATTCTGAAAAAGCCTGCGCCATCAATACGAGCTGACTCAATCATGGAGGTAGGAATACCGTTCATATACTGACGCAGGAAGAATATCATAGATACGTTTCCAAGCATGCCAGGAATAATGAGCGGAGCCCATGTATCAAGCCAGCCGATTTTGGCGTAAATAACGAATTGAGGAATCATGATGATTGAGAATGGAATCATCATTGTTGCAAGCTCAGCTAAGAAGAGTTTGTTTTTTCCAGGAAAGTGCAGTTTTGAATAAGCAAAAGCTGCCAGAGAAGAAACAAAAGTACCTACTATGATAGTAGAAAATGAAATTATAATTGAGTTCAGAATACCACGCTGAAGGCTTGGTGACATCTGCCAGATTCTCTTGAAGAAGTTTTCCCACTGAGGATTTTTAGGAAAAGCAAGAGAAAGCTGAGTTGTAAGAAATTGTTCCTTGGTCTTAAGTGAAGATTCAAGCATCCAAACGAGAGGAAGAATCATAATGATAGCACCAAGAACCAGGAAGAAATAGATTCCGAAAGAGCCTAAAATGGCATCCTTTTTCTTAGAGCCTAATTTTGTATCAGCCATATTTTCCTCCTACTCCAGATAGTTGTCGCTTTCTGGACCGAACTTAAACTGAATTGCTGTAGCAATAAAGATGATTAAAGCAAGAACCCAGGCAGCAGCACATGCAAATCCCTTAGCATCAGCAGTACCGAAGGCCTTCTGCCAGATGTAGAATACGATTGTAGCAGCACTGTAATTTTCACCACCAAGAGGTGCCATAATCTGAGGCTCAACAATCATCTGTGAACCACCAATAATACCTGTAATTACAATAAAGAAAGTAATTGGCTTCATAAGAGGCCAGGTAATATTCTTGAAGATTGTCCAGCGTCCAGCTCCATCAAGATAAGCAGCTTCATAATAAGACTTTGGTACATTCTGAAGTCCTCCAAGATAAAGGAGAGCTGTGTTACCTACGCCACGCCAAACACACATCATCATAATAGCTGGTTTTACAGTATGTTCTTTTTCCAGCCAGTTAGGGCCCTGTACACCAAAAGCCCATTTAATAAACTGATTAAGAAGACCGTAATCACCGTTGTAAAGCCATCTCCACAAGAGAGATACAGCAACGATTGAAGAAACAACCGGGATATAATAGATTACGCGGAAAACGCGGATACCAGGCAAATCCTTATTGAAGGAAAGTGCTAATCCCAGAGCCCAGAGAATACCAATAGGTATTCCTATCATATAGAAGAAAGTATTCCAAAGAGCACGCCAGAACTGACTGTCTGTGAAAAGTTCCTTATAATTTTCGAATCCAATAAATTCAAGAGTTGAAAAGTCTGTAAGATTTGTCATTGAATTCCAGTCGGTAAAACTTGCGAAAACAGAAAATACGACAGGAATTGCTGTAAACATAAAAAATCCGATTACAGGTGGTAAAGCAAAAACGAGACCTGCTCTAGCTTCATCATTCCACTTCTTTTTTTTGTTCAAAACTGTCTTTTCCATAGAAAGATAAATCCTTTAGGCAAAAAAATACTGCACGCACAATGCACGTGCAGTTCCAATTATTTATAATTATTTATTAACCTTGTTCAAAGCCTTATCAAGATCCTTCTGCATCTTAGGAGCTACCTTTTCACAGTATTCCTGAGCAGACATAGAACCATCAAGAACCTTTGAAATGCTTAAGAAGAAGTCATCGTACCAAACTCTGTTATATGTCTGGTTGTATGGCCAAGGCTTTCCAGATTCAGAAATAATGTGAATGAATTCCTGGCGGTTCTTTGGCATAGAATCCTTTGAAGTATAAGCAGAAGCAAGTGACTTCAAGTTAGGAAGCTGAAGGTCCTGATCAACATACATCTGGTTTGCTTCCTTATCAGCAGAAAGGAAAAGAGCAAGGTCTACAGCAGCCTGTGGGTTCTTTGTGTTAGCAGCAACTGTCCAGCCTACACCACCACGGTATGTATAAGTCTTGTCACCCTTGTTGTGAACTGGCCATGGAATAAGGTCATATTC
>JAIKYB010000042.1 GCA_024683675.1 Treponema sp. | reverse complement strand
AAAATTTCTTCCATAGGCTTTTCAAACAGCTCACTTAGCAGCTTTAGGTTTTCCAGAGAAGGTAGCGTTTTGCCAGACTGCCAATTATACACTGCCTGCACAGCTTCAAACTCCATAAGGTCAGCCAGCTTTTGAACCGACATTCCTTTTTCTACTCGTAACTGCTTTATTTGGTTTCCAGTTTTTTCAAGGCTTATAACCGGATGATTTACAACCTTCCCTTTTTCAACATAAGCTTTCATAGCACTTACCTCCAATTGATGTTTCAAGATAAGTGTATGTCAGATTCCAATATAATAGGTCTCTTCAGAAGGGACTTTTTATTTATAACCAATTACTTTCAAATCTAGCTTCATTAAAGTTTCGTTAAGTACATCAATACTATATTCTTTATTCTCTATAAAATATTTTACAGTCCGGTGATATTCACTATCCGAAAAAGCCTTACCGACAAGTCGAAGTATTTTATTGGCTTCTTCCATATCACTTTTATAAGTGAACATGAGCTGTACACAAGATTCAAAGGAAGGATTCGCTATCTGATTACTAATCAGTTTTGAATAAGTTTGTTTTGTCATCAGAACCGGTTTATACATTTCAGACCCATGTCTATTAAGTTCATTTTGTTTCTTTACCATAAAATCGCAGAGTCTTTCTTCTGGCTGATTTAAGTAATCTAACAAGGCCTTGTCTAGCTTCTTCTTTCCGGCATCAAATTTTTTTTCGACTTGTTTTTTTAATTTCTCAGATTTATCGTCGCCATAGCTTGATATTTCCTCTGCAACCGGCGTCAAAAGTAAGTCTGTAACATTATAAATCGGCGAAGCTTCTAACTTGGCACTTAAAGCTTCAATGATTTCTTGAACAGTTTCCTTCCTGAAAATTTCGTCTTCAATCTCAGCTTCTTCAAGCATTTCGTATTCTGCTTTTTTACGTTTATAGGCTTTTAACTTTTTTTCAAAGGTTTGTTCAAATTCCATAATACTTTATTATACCACAAAGTAAGCTTTTTACTATTTTTCCGATAGGTGTGGTAAAATATACTATTGAATTAAGTAATCCAGTATAGTCAGAAAAATTTATATCACTTGTTGTCTGTAAAATTTCTTGAATGCATAACACAAGTATTGAAAGTGTTGTTAATCTTTGTTGTCCATCAACAATCATTAATTTTTTTTGTTCTGAATCATTATGTAAAACAACGGTTCCTATACGATATTCTTGCCCCAATTTCAAAAATGATTCATGTATATCATTAAATAACAAAGCTGCTGATTCGGTCGTCCATCTATAAGGACGCTGATATATTGGTATACCCAAATTCTCTTTCAATAACTCTGCTACAGAGACTATTTTTAAGTTTTCATCATTCATAACCTCATAGACTCCTATATTCTGTAAAAATTCTAATCCTTCAAACACCCCACCGGCACAACATACACTCCATCTTCACGGCGGTAGGCGTACTTTCCGGTCCCTGTAAGCACCATCATGAAAGCTGGTTCCTTCATCTTTTTTGTATCAATCTTTTCACTGAAAGTTTTGAGAGTTGTAGCACCTTCTTCAATCAGGTGGTCGCCACCAAGTTTTATTTCAATCAAACCGAAGGAACCATTTCGCAAATGGATAACTGCATCGCATTCAAGTCCGGACTTATCTCTGTAATGATATACTTCACCATCAAGACTTTCTGCGTATACTCGCAAGTCGCGCACACACAGAGTTTCAAAGAATAAGCCCATTGTCTCAAGATCTTTCACTAGATCCGCTGGACCCAGACCCAGACTAGCAGTTGCAATAGAAGGATCACTAAAGTAGCGCGTATCCGAAGTTCTGATAGCAGTTTTAGAGCGTAGATTTGGATTCCAGGCATGCATATCTTCAATCACAAAAATCTTTCGAAGAGCATTTGTATATGAATAAACAGTATCCTCGGTAAGACTTTCTGCATCATTTGCAAGAATATCATCACGAAGAACAGTGTATGCTGTTTGTGTTCCCTGATTTCGCGCATATGATTTCATCAGTCGCTTGGCACGTTCTGAATCGCGCTTTACATTATCAACTCTGGAAATATCTGTGTTTACAATTGCATCAAAATAATCAAAAGCCTGGTCCAAAGCAATTTCAGGTTCC
>JAIKYB010000023.1 GCA_024683675.1 Treponema sp. | reverse complement strand
GGCTATACCCCTATTACTCAGGCTCAGAACTTAATTGAATATGATATAACACAAGCCGTTGTCGATGAAAACCATGCAAAATTGCTGGCTAAATTAGGTCCGAGATTAAAGGCTGTATTTGCCCTCGATACAGGAATGAACCGCATTGGTCTTGATGCAGATTATCCGGATTTTTGTGAAGAGGTAATACGAAAATATTCTGACAAGTTTTGCCTTCAGGGTATTTTTACTCATCTTTGCACAGCAGACTCTATGGATAAAGAAGCTGTAGAATTTACAAATGGCCAGATTTCTAAATTTGAAGAAATTGCCGGACGTCTGCAGGACCTGAATCTTCCTTATGTTCATTGCCTCAATTCTGCAGGAGGACTCTGGAATAAGTGTGATAAATCAGTTTTTGCCAGACTGGGTATAATCCTTTATGGCCTCAAACCATCTTACTCTAATACTTTACCTGAAGGCATCTCCCCTGCCCTGAGCTGGTACAGTGTAGTCTCTATGGTTAAAGACCTTCATCCGGGTGAAACAACTGGCTATGGCAGAACATTTAAAGCAGAACTTGAAATGAAGGTAGCTACCGTTTGTGTCGGATATGCCGACGGCTATAACCGCCTTCTTTCAAATAAATTCTATGTTTTAATCAACGGTCATAAGGCTCCTATTCTCGGAAGAGTCTGCATGGATCAGCTTATGGTTGATGTTACAGATATAGGAAATGTCGAAATGGGAACAAAAGTAACCTTAATCGGCCAGGATGGAAATGAGACTATAACAGCAGATGATATGGCAAATGCAATTGATACCATTGGTTACGAAATTGTCTGTAATATATCGAAACGAGTTCAAAGAAAGTTTATGTACAAATTGCACAAATAAAATTTGATTATTTATACTTTTTGCAATATGTATTTTTTGCTATAAACCCTATATTACACGAGGAGAACAAAATGGAGAGTTCAAAGTTTAAGCTGGCTCTGATTCAGATGAATGTAGCTGAAACAAATGAAGAAAACCTTAAGAATGCAGTTCACAAAATAAATGAAGCTGCTCTTCAGGGATCTGATATTGTTGTTCTCCCGGAAATGTTCAGTTGTCCGTATAAGGCTTCTAACTTCCCGGTTTATGCCCAAAAAGATGGAGAAAGTAACTGGAAGCTGCTTTCCAAAACTGCTGCCAAAAATAAGATTTATCTTGTTGCAGGTTCAATGCCTGAACGAGATTCTCAAAATGGTGAAAAGATTTACAACACCTCTTATGTTTTTGACAGAGAAGGAAAGCAGATTGCCAAACACAGAAAAATGCATCTTTTTGACTGTGACATTCCAAGTGTAAACTTTCACGAAAGTGACACTTTGTCAGCAGGTAACGAAGTTACAGTGTTTGATACTGAGTTCGGAAAAATTGGATTGATGATTTGTTTTGACATCCGCTTTCCGGAACTCGCCAGATTAATGGCTGACCATGGAGCAAAAATGATTATTGTTCCTGCAGCCTTTAATATGACAAGCGGACCAAACTGGTGGGAAATAATGTTCCGTACCAGGGCAGCTGATAATCAACTTGTTATGACCGGCTGTTCACCTGCAAGGAATGAAAAAGCAAGCTATGTAGCCTGGGGACATTCTTTAGTTGCAGATCCTTTTGGAAAGGTTCTGAAGCAGCTGGATGAAAAAGAGGGAACGTTGTATCAGGAGATTGATTTAGCCGAGGTTGATACCTTAAGGCAGCAGTACAAGATATTAAAGTCGAGAAGACTTGATATATATTCGCTTACTGAAAAATAAAAAAACAGTAAGCAAAAATTAACACTTGAATCAAAGGCGGTTCAATACATCAAAAAGATGTGTTGGATCGCCTTTTTTTTCTGGAGGTCGAAAAATGAAGAGAACATTGGTAAGAATTGCAGCATTGTCTGCAATGTGTGCGATTGCACTGGGGATGACAGGCTGTTCAAAGTCAAAGAAGTCATCAGAAAAGACAATCAAGATTGGTGTACTTTACAGTACAACTGGAAACTTCAGTATTTCTGAAACACCTATGTATAATGCATCA
>JAIKYB010000242.1 GCA_024683675.1 Treponema sp. | reverse complement strand
CCGCCCTGGAAATGGTTGTGAGTCAAAATTGAACCGCCAACAATCGGGATATCGGCATTACTTCCCAGAGTGTAGTGTGGGAAAAGAGTTATAAAGTCTAAAAGGCGCTTAAAGGTTTTGCGCTCAATTTTCATGGGCTCATGGCGAGCGTCAAAAACAATACAATGCTCGTTGTAATAAACGTAAGGGGAATACTGCAGGTACCACTGTTCGCCGGCTAGGTGGAGGGGAATAATTCTGTGATTCTGGCGGGCTGCATGGTTCATTCTTCCTGCGTAGCCTACATTTTCACGGCAGAGTAAACAGGCTGGATAGGAGCTTTGCTTTGCATTTCTAGCTGCCGCAATTGCTTTTGGGTCTTTTTCGGGTTTTGACAGGTTTATTGTGATATCAAGGTCGCCGTATTGGGTGGCAGTCTGCCATTTTAAGTCCTTGCAAACCCGGTAGCGGCGGATATAGTCGGTGTCACCGCTGAATTTGTAGTACCAGTCTGTTGCGGCCTTTGCTCCGTCTTCATCGTAGATATCATTGAATTTTGCAATTACTGAGCTTGGAGGGGGAACCAGCATTCCCATGATTTTTGTATCAAAAAGATCACGACTTACAATGCCTGTATCCTCGAAGATTTTATTTGAAGCGGCATAATCAAGCAGCTCTGCAAGAATGCCCTCCAGCTCTTCACTTCTTACGCAAGGAAGCTCTTCGGCTTGTGGACCTTCAAATCCATCAAGCTGGAAAAGCTCCAGAAGTTTATTCTGGGTGTAAATTACATCGTCTCTAGTAATAAGACCTGTGCTAAGGGCATAGGATGTCAGTCTGTTGATGTTCTCAAAGATGGTCATGATTCTTCTCCTTATGATAGTAACACTATCATATACCAGAATAAAGAATATGTCACTATTTATTTTAGAAAAAATAAAATTCTCAAAGTCGATTATTTAGCGAGGTCTTATTCTATTTTGCTTCAAGAGAAATCAAGTCTCTAAGAAAATCTGCTGCAAGTTTTCTTTCTGAGTCAGAAGAAAAGACATTTGCAAAAGGCATTACAGGCCCCTTAGAAGCAGCCAGCCAGAAACGTACATCGTCGGCCTGATGGTCTGCTACTGCGCAATTTTTCTGAACAGGAGCAAGGCCTGAAAGGGTAGAAAGTGTATTTTGATTATCAGCTGATAATTTTTTAATAATTTCTTTTGATTTCTTATTGTCTTTAAGCAGGGAAATAGAAATGCTCTGGCTTGCAAAGCTTCTTTCCGGAGTAAAATCTTTGGAAGGGCAATAAATAGAAGTAATATGCTTGGAAGTATCTTTTGAAAGCTTGCGATGGTCAGAAAGACTTGTAAAAGCAATCCCACATAAATCATTATCCATTAAAAAGAGAATGTCTTGTGTAGAAAGCTGCAGGGAATCCTTTGAAACAATACCACTGCGAAGCAGGCCTTCAAGTTCCTTTGCAGTAATTTTTAAGCATTGGTCTTTGGCACTGTATTTTTCCAGGGCCTTTTGAATCTCTTCCTTACGATCTTTTGTTTTTCCATATTGTCCATATTGAATTGCAGAAAAATCTTCCAGCATTTGATTGTAGGCCTGGTAACCGCAAAGAGCTTCACTTATAATTCCCATAGAATTCAAGAAATCAGAATCTTTTGAAAGGGGAATAAGCATTGCTGATTTTGTAAAATCCTTTTCTCTGTAGGCTGTTTCAATCAGATCTTCCCAGGTATTAATTGCTTCCATTCCACTTTGCTGATAAAAATCTCTGTTTACATCAATTTCATAAAAATCATAAAGAATAGGAAGAAGCTTAATATATTCTTTTCCCTTTTTGTTAGTTCTTATCAGCAAAGAATTCTGGATAGAAGAAGGAAAGCCTTCTAAAAAACTTAAATCCAGTTCCTTTGCAAGTCCCTTTTCTTTTTGATTTCCTTCTAAAAGCATTTTTGCTTCGATATTATCTGAAAATACAATAAGAGAACAATTTCTTAAAAGAGCTTTTTGTTCGGAAAGACTTTTACTAGAATCCAGCTGAAGAGTTTTTACATTTTTTTTCAGCTGACTGACAATTGCATTTTGACTTTTTTCACTAACATTATAAAAAGCGATTTTAACTTTTTGTGAAGACTTGAGCCCTAAAAAGAGGATTAAAGCAAGCAGAATAAGAATTGTAATTCCTAAAATAATTTTAACTAGACTTTTATTTGATTTCATATTTTCTATATCGGCTACTTTGTATAGTGAAAAAAGAAAAATAATTGCTTTTTTTAGATAAGTGGCTTACTATTATAAATATAATAAAAAGTTATTGGATCTAATCTTTTTGCCGAAAATTTAAGAAATAAGAATATTCTTATTATCGACTAAAAAATTCCCAATAAAAATGTATAAAAAAAAGTGGAGAAGAGGATGAGTTTTCGTATTTTAAAACGTTGTCGTATTGTCTTTGGATTGGTATCTTTACTTACATTAATCCTATTTCCTTCCTGTCAGATTGGTTTGGGCGAAACTGTTGATACCCTGCCGGCTGAAATTTCCTTTTCGGAAGCAGAGTCAGCGCCTGTGTCCAATGCGGTAATTCGCGGAGTCTTTGCTCTGGGCGGAAATTGGTCTGATGATGGAAAGATTTCTGAAGTAAAAATTAATATTTCAAGCAATTCAACTTCTTCTACTGCTTCTGTAAGCGGCACTGTTATTGAAGGCGATACAAAGGGAAGCGGAACTTGGGAAGCAATTATTGATCCTTTTAAAAAAACAGACTCTAATCCTGATGGTCTTGGGCTTTTAGACGGCACCTATGATTTTCATGTAGTTATCAAGGATGCGGCAGGACACTCAACCGAAATAAGCCGTTCTTATGTAATAGATAATACAGCTCCGGTTTTAATTCTTTCCAGACCTTCTTCTACTGAATTAACTGATGATAATAAGATTGAATCCTATGGACAGTTTCTTACAATCGAAGGTCAGGCTGCAGATGATAACGATGTAAATTCTCTTGAAATAAATTTTTATGCCAAGGAAGCTCCGGAAACCCTTCTTTATACAAAGGTTCTGACAAATATTCCTCCAACAATTTCTCTTGATGTGGCAACTTTCCTTGACGAAGCTGCCTATACTGCTATTTACGGCAACGAGAAAAATGGTGAAAAATCATATTACTGTACAATAAATGCTTATGATAGTGCTAAAAGATATCCTGTCGCTGGAGAAGAAGCTGCAGATGATAGCAAGGGTAACTGTGAAAGCTCATATATTCTTTGGACTGATTGGGAGAAGGCCTTAAGTGATGCGGGACTTAGTCTAAAGGTTCCGGACTTATATCATATAAAGAGTGGAGTTTATTATACAAGCAGCACAGACCGCAGTGTTGATTCTGATAAGGTTTCAAATATGTGGTCTACTCTGATGGATAAAAAGATTTCCCTTAGCAGCTTTAAGTTAAATCCTGAAAACAGTCCAACCTATTCTGTTTCAGGCTTAAATCTTGGAATTATTACAAATGTAGAAAACGACAGTTCACTTACAGTTCAGCTTGCAAAAGGTTTGGATGGTATTTCCCTTAATACTGACAGTATGAAGGTTTATCTTCAAGCTTGTGATGAAGCAGGTAATGCTCTGCAGGGAAGTGAAAAGCTCTATCCGACAGATTCTACCTATTATCAAAAGGGTGACGGACAGTTCCTTACTAAAATTATTAAGAATAAATGTTTGAATGCTTCGGGACAGTCCGTTAATCTTGTTTATGGAAATCTTTATATTATTGGTGTTGAAGGAAATGATGTTTCCGGAAATACAATTCGACCTTCCTTTACAGGTCAGAATTTCTTAATCCGCTTTAAGGCAAAAAATATTGCTCCGGAAGTTAATATAGAGTCCCCAAGTGAAACAATCTCTTATTTGAAAAAAGGAACTTCACTTAGAATTAAGGGAACTTCAGCTGTTCCAGACGGCTATCCAAGCATAACTATAAAATGCAAGAAGGGAGCTGCAGATTCAGAAGTTATTTATTCTAAAACCTTTACAGATGCTGATAAGGTTAGTGCAACAGAGTATTTAATTACCTATGCCTTTGATTTTACAGTAGCTGCAGATTCTTCCGGCTCTTATTCATTCGACCAGGATGAAAGTAATCAGTATGTCTTTGATATAATTTCTAGTCTTGATGAAATGACTACTGCCTATACCAAAACTGTTCTTTATGATATTGATGCCCCTGGCATTGAAATTGAAAGTATGTTGCCAATAGCTTCAAAATATTCTGATGATGAAGAAGAGGAAATAGCCTTAGGCTCTTACCTTAATGGTGATGTTACAATGAAGGTTTCTATAATTGACGATTATGATACTGTAAATACAGCAAAAACATACTGGTCAATTATATCTTCTAAATCTCCAGAAGCGACTGCAGAAAAACATTATTTTACAACTCCTGCAAAGGAAAATTTTGTAATTAAGACAGCAGAAGTTGCCGGTACAGAAGAAATGACTGTAAGAATCTATGCAGAAGATAGAGCTGGAAATTCAAGAGTATATGAAAAGAGATATAATGTAGATCAGTCAACAGATTATCCTTTAATCCGCCCTTATACACCAAGATCAGTAACTTTAAAGTATGACTCTTATCAAGACATTACAGATGCTTTGGCTGAGGGAATTACTAAGAGTGTAATGATTGCCGGAAGTCCTCTGCAGATTAAGATTATGGATGATGATGGAATAAAGGAGGCCCTCTTCTTAATTAGTGAGAGAGATAGCGGAGAAAATCTTCATGAACCAGCCGGCTTTAACCAGACTATTACAGGAGATCCTGTTGAATATATTTTCAGTTATTCTTTACCAACAATTACAGGAAGATATAAATGTTCCCTGGAAGTGAAGGATATTAATAATAAAACTAGCAGCAAGGAATTTTGGATTGCGGTAACAAGTCCGGCTCCTGTTGTTACACTTGAATCAACTAGTCCTCAGAATAAAATAATTACTACAGCAAGCTCAAATACAATTAATCCTGTACGTTCCATAACAAATATTCTGCATATTGATTCAGGTTATGACAGCTTTAATGTTTCTAAGTTAGAGTCTGGTTGTGCTCCTGTGACTTTAACAACAAGAGAGGATAATTCTCATGTATTCCAGGATATCCTTACACCTTCTGCTTCTAGAAATGCAAATAAGGTTACTTATACCGTAACAGACGAAAATCTTCATTCGGGTGAAAGAGTCTTTGAATATTATGTTGACAGTACCCCACCAAGTATTGATGCTGCTTCTATTGTAGTTCCAACAAATACTCAAACTCACTCAACTTCTTTCAGATTTGGGGCAGAGGCAAAGGATGAGCTTACAGATGCAAACATAGCTGCGGGAGATACTGCTGCCAGTGGTGTAGCTAAACTTCAATACTATTTTGCAGGTTATAATAACTCTGGAGAAGAATTTGGAGGAAGTGTAATTACAGTTTCTAATGTTTCTTCTATTAGTGAATCTGTAATATTTGCGGAATATCCGGCTCTTAATGAAAGTACCCCTAAGGTATTTGCCACAGAAGGCAAAAAGAAGTTTTATGTTCGTGCCATTGACGCTGTAGGAAACGTTTGTGACTGGGTTTCCAAGGAATTTATGTATGATAAGGCAGAGCCTAGTGTACAGATTTCTTCATACAAACGTGGTAGCGAAACTGCAATTTCCTTCTCTGAAAATTCGGCTTCAAAATCTTTTGAAACTGGTTATACCTTTGAACTTTCCGGTACAGCTTCAGACGGAAATGGTATTGAAAGCTTTGAAATCTGGCAGAAAATGGAGGGACATACTTATTCAAACGTTGATGGAATAAAATTAACTGATATTTCTGTTTCAAGTCTTGTTTGGAATGAAAACGAAAAAACTTATGAGTGGACAGTTACAGGCTTGCCTCGTAATGAAGCTTCTATTACAGAAAGCAATCTTGCTTCTGGAACTTATATTTACACTGTCCGTGCAACAGATAAATCTGCTTTCGGAAGCCAGTCAGCAAAGATTTCAAGTCAAAGTGTAACTGTTAAGATTGATAAAACAAAGCCTACAGTTACAATTAATCTTGCAGAAAATAATAGCAGTGATTCTTCTGCTTACGGAGAAAACTCTATAAAGGGAAATGCCTACACCTTCAGAGGTACTGCATTAGATGAGCCTGAAAATTCCGGTGACTTCTCAAGCGGTTTCAATACCCTTTATTATGCATTTACAACAACAGAAAGTGAGCCTGCACATCCATTCCAAGGCTCTGTAAATCCAAGTACAGAAAGCTGGAGCTTTACAATGAACCTTGGAACAGGTTCCGGAACTGATTCAAATGATACTCTTTATGAAGGTAAAAAATATCTTTGGGTTTATGGTATAGATAAGGCTGGAAACATCTCTGATACAAAACACGTAGCCTTTATGGTAGACCAGGCCGCTCCTCTTATTTCAAGTCTTGGCGTTTACAAAAATGAAGATACTGCTACAACCCTCACCCCTGATAATGGAATTGTATATATAACTGATTCTGATGCCTCTTCATACACCTTGAGAGGACAGGCATCAGATGCAAATGGAATTTCAAAGGTAACTGTAGACGGTACAGAAGTTGCAGTTTCTGATGATGGCAGCTGGAGCAAGAACTTTACAGCTCAGGGCAGCTTTATCCATAAAGTAATCGTTTATGACGGTTCAGGAAAAACTGGTGTAAATGGAAAATCAAGTGAAAAAAATCTTTCTGTAATTTATGATAAGGTAGCACCAACTTCTACAATTGCAGACTTGGATTCAGATTCTTCAAGCATGAACACCTGGATTTCTGGTGATTATGGCTCTGACTATTACATAAACGGAAGTGCAAGTGATACAGGCTCCGGCTTAAAAGAAATCCTCATAAAGGTTGATTCTGCAGAATATGTAAATCTGCCTCTTTCTTCAAACTGGAGCTATAAATATCAGATTCCTGAAAATTTTGAAGAAAACAATATTACAGCAGATTCTTACCATACTGTAAGTGTAAAGGTTATAGATAATGCAAATAATGAATCTGTAACTTCCGCTTATTTCCGTTATGACAAAAATCGTCCAGAGGCTAATCTTGCCCTTAATAAAGATGGACTTTATGTAAATGAAGCTTCCTTTACTGAAGGCATTACCCTTAGCGGTTACGCGCACGATGGTCGAGGAGAATCTAGCGGACGCCAGATAAAATCAGCAAAGATTCTTGTTAGCAAAGACGGTGCAGAACAGTCTTCTATGACAATGGATATAAAAACTGATTCTTCTTATGTCACAAGTGTCGGAAATACTTACGGAAACTTCTCTAAGACTCTGTCAGCTGCAGACTTTACAGATGGCAGATATGCCTTTACTTTGCAGGTAAAAGACCTTGCCGAAAACTCTCCGGATGCAACCTCTGCTCTTACAGCTTCCTTTATTGTTGATAAAACTGCGCCAGCCAATCTTTCAGCTAAATTCTTAGTTACTGAAGATGGCAATACAAGTGAAGTTACTTCTTTACGTTCAAATAAATCAAAAGCAAGAATTTCTGTTTCCTTTACTGAAGCAAATCCTGATGCTGTTTACTATTATGTAAATGATGGAAGCAATGCCGATATTACCCAGGAAAATGCTCCGGCAGATGACTGGGTAAGTATGAATATATCTGGCTCCGGAAGTTCCTGGACAGCCGCAAAGGACTGCTCTTTCAATGATGGTTGCGGCCAGGTTTATATTAAGGTTGTAGACAAGGCAGGAAATATTGCTTATGCAACAGCTCTTCCATACGAAGTAGACACAAAGAAACCTGATGTTTGTACTCTTTCAACTGTAGATTCAGCTGTACTTGTTGGCTCAAAGCTGATTAACGGGTCAAACGATGTTGTATTCAAAGTAAATGCCAGCGATTATAACGATAATCCAGGAGTTGCTAATAGGAACGATGTTACAAAAATTGCTTCTGTAAATCTCTATCAGATAGGAAGTGGTTCAGCTTCAATTATTACAGCAAGTGGCTCTGAAATTGGTAGCCCAACAATGAGTGGAAGCGGTGATTCTGCTGTAAAGACCGGTGAATGGACTATTACAATTCCAAAATCACGTTTCTCTGGCTTTACAACAGGCTCTTATCCGGTAACAGTTATTGTAAAAGATACTTTTGACCATACAAAAACCTTCCAGCTCTTTACCCTTGATGTAGATACTGGAAAACCAGAAATAAAGTCTTACTCACTTGAAAATTCTTATGACGCCGGTCTTGTAGGCGAGTCGGGGGCTCAAGTTAGAACCTTCTATATGAATAATCAGAAGAATACATTCGAACTTTCTGGAATAGCAAAGGATGACCGTGAAATAGACAAGGTAACTCTTACCCTTACAGGTACTGTAAATGGAGAAGCAAAGACAAAAACTTTGGAAAGTAGTGAATCGGCCTGGACTTTTGAAATAGGAAATCTTCTTGCAGAAGGTGATACAGATACATCTAATGCATGGAAAAATTGGTCAGGCTCTGTTACAGCAAGTATTTCTGTAATTGATAAGGCTAAAAATGTGGTAGAAAATCCAATCAGCTTTACAATTATTTTTGACAATACTCCCCCTGCCGCTAAACACCTCTTTGATTCTAATGGAAAAGATTTATATTTCCGTCTTGGCGACCAGGATAATGATACTGTAAATGATAATCTTGATAAGGCTGTAGGCCAAATGTATTCTTCCGGGGCTTATGGAAATAAAGATACTATTAAGATTCGCGGTAATTTTGATGAAGGTACAAATGGCAGTGGTCTTAAGATGATTTACTATATGCTTACAACTTCTTTAGACCAGGCAAGTGCCCTTAAGACAAGTTTTGATTCAAATCCTTCAGCTGCTTTGACAAGTACAAGTGGTTATTTTGTGCCAAAATCAGAAAACAAGCGCGTTTATTACACAGATTCAACTTATAGTGGAAGCCTTCAGTCTCTTGCTTCTTATACTTCTGTAGACGCTGCAGCAAACTCTTATTCTACAGTAATTACTTCAGATTTCTCTGAGTCAATCACGGGCTTTAGTGAAGGAAAGAACTATCTTGTACTGCTTGCAGAAGATAATGTCGGAAATCTTTCTATAGATACCTTTACACTGCCTTCTGCAGACTCGGCTCAGTCTTACTATCAGATTAACCTTGATACGCTTCCTCCTGAAATTACAGCATTAACAAGCGAAGTTTATACAAATGCCAGTGAAGCTTTGACTCTTTCCTTTACTGTTGTAGATAAAATTAATCTTAATGACGACTCTTGTCAGGCTGCAGGAATTAAATCTGTTACTGTAAATATGGGTGGAGTTTCTGAAGAAAAAGAAGCAAGTCTGGGAGAAGACGGAAAATGGTCTGTAACCATCCCTTCTAATAAATTGCCAAACACCTCTGGCTCTTGTTCTCTTTCTGTAACTGCACTTGATAAGGCGGGAAGTGGAAACTCAGTTACACAATCTGTTGGTTCTGTAATTGTTGACCGTGACCCTCCAGAGCTTGGAATAAATGATATTACTGATGCTGATACAAGTTTGGATAATGTTCAGGTAAATGGAACAATTTCTATTTCTGGAACTGCAAACGATTCTTATGGATTAAAGCAAATCCTTGGTTTGTGTTATAAGATAGCAGATTCTGCGACAAAACCTGCATCACAAACTTCTATTCCAGAGAGTGGATGGGCTGCTCCAGATGGCTGGACCAAGATTTCAGCTACACTGGCTCAAAGCGATATTCTTACTGCCTGGACCTACACTGGCATAGATACTTCAAAGTTGGATGGAATTAATGCTATTTCAAATGGTTCTACAGTCTGGATTTCAGCAGCCGTAGAGGATAAGGCTGGAAATGTTTCCTATGCAGATCCTAAAAAGGTTATTGTAGACCAGAATAGTGACCGTCCAATTTTGAAATTCAGCAATCTTCCTTGGGATTCTGCAAGAAGCGGTGGGGCAGGTGTAAAAGAATACAATAAGAACCTGCAGACTCTTATGGGAAATATTTCTGATGATGACGGAATCAGCGAGTTTAAAGTAAAGATTTCTTCCAGCGAGATAACTACTAGACCAGCTGATATGGCGGCTGTTACGGTAAGCTCAGGTTCCTTTGCAATTTCTTTGGGCGATGATGGTCAGAAATATATCTGGATTTACATTAAAGATTCTAAGGGAGCCGTATTTGAAACAAAAGCTTCTTCAAGCCTTAATCAGCCTTATTTGATTTTCGATAATCACAAGGATGCTTCTGGTAAGGATATCCGCTCGGATTCAGAGGCTGTCTTAAATTTTGCAATCAACAGTACTGCCCCTGAAATTACAGGCTTTAATTACAAAACAGGTTCTGATAGCACTGCTTTGGGCTCTGAAACTGCAGTTTCTTTGGGAACAACTAACTATGTTGGTGGAAGCGAAAAGAAATACGTAAGCTTCTCTCTAAATGTAAGCTCTGCGGTTCCTGTTACTTCTGTGAAAGCTATTGCAAGTGGAGTGACCGGACAATATACCTTTAGTCAGGATGAAAGCAATACAAACATCTGGAATTCTCCTTCTATTGATATTATGGCAGATACTTGGGCCGAAGGAGCTCACACAATCACCTTTACAGTAGAAGATGCAAGTGGGCTTACTAATGTTGGAACAAAACAGATAACTGTAGATAAAACAGGACCTGAAGTAAGTCTTACAAGTCCTGGTGCAGATGATGTAAGTGGACTTATTACACTTAAGGGAACTGCAAGTGACCCTAATAATTACAGCAGTGTTTCAGCAGTCGGTTTTGCTATTGTTGATAATCGCTATTATTCTGCTCTAGGCACCTTAAAGGATGATGCGGAAGAAAATATAAAGGCTGCCGCAAAGGCTTCTGTTTCAAACCTTGTTCCAGTAAGCTCTGTAAACACCTGGTCTTATCTGCTTGATGGTGTTGAAAGAACAGTTTCTGGAAATACTTATACAAATCCAGCACTTCCAACCAGCGAAAGTGCTGTAGAAAATACAAGCACTGGAATTAATCGTTGTCCTCTTGCTCATGAAAATAATGAAGATGTTAGAAGTGTAACAATTGTCTTCTATGCAAAGGATTCTCTTGGAAACGAAAGTTATACTCCAATTACAAGTGCTGATGGTCAGACTCCAATAAGCATAAACTTTAATCCTTATGGTGACAGACCTAGCAGCACAATTACTTATCCAAGTGGAATATATAGA
>JAIKYB010000092.1 GCA_024683675.1 Treponema sp. | reverse complement strand
TGCTGCTCTTGCCATGCTTACAGATATGGTAAAGAAGGGCGGTGTTATGGCTTCTACAAACGTTGGTGGACTCAGCGGTGCCTTTATTCCGGTTTCAGAAGATGAAGGTATGATTGAAGCTGCAAAGAATGGTTCTATCTGTCTTGAAAAGCTTGAAGCAATGACTACAGTTTGTTCTGTAGGTCTTGATATGATTGCCATCCCTGGCGATACTCCTGCAACAACAATTTCCGGCATCCTCGCCGACGAATTTGCAATTGGTATGGTAAACAATAAAACAACAGCCTGCCGCCTTATCCCGGCTCCTGGAAAGAAGGCCGGCGAGTGGGTAGAGTTCGGCGGACTTCTTGGTGGCTGCCCTGTTATGCCTGTAAGCAAGTTCGGTTGTGCAGACTTTATCAACCGAGGCGGTCGTATCCCGGCTCCAATCCACAGCTTCAGAAACTAGAAAAAAGGTGGTTGAGCTTGTCGAAACCACCAATAAACGGAGGGTGCTTATGAACAAATTACTTTTTATCGGCTGCTTGTCAGCAGGTCTTCTTTTGCTTTCTGCCTGCGTTGCCCTGCCAGACGGCAATGGCGGCACATATTTTTATGATGGCGGAGGCACCGAAAACGGCGGCTCTATAACCTACGAACGCCCAGACGGTTCCAGAATCGAAGTCTATCCTGACGGAACTATAAAATAAAGGATTTTATGAATATTACATTATATCATGGGTCAAAAAACGGTCTCAATGGTAAAATTCAGCCAATAAGTCGCAAATTATGTGACTTTGGACAAGGATTTTATATGGGAACCTCAATGGAACAACCTTCAACTCTAATATGTAATTATTCAGACTCTATCCTTTATACACTGGAACTTGATGATTCTAATTTGAAAACTGTAGAATTGCCTCTAAATCTTGATTGGGCATTATTTGTTGCATATAACAGAGGCAAAATTCCCGAATCCGCTACAAAAATTATATCCAATACACTTTCTCTCATAAACGAGGTTGATATCATAAAGGGCTATATTGCGAATGATAGAATGTATGTGGTTTTAGACCGATTTTTTGATGGAGAAATCACAGATAAAGCTCTTGTAGAAAGTTTAAGTGCCTTAAAACTTGGTATTCAATATGTAGCAATTACACAAAAAGCCTGTAATGCTATTAAGATTATTGATGAAAAAAAATTCTCGACAAAAGAAAGAGAATCATTAATAATCAAAAGTGAAGAAAACAGACAAAGTGGAATATCATTAGCAAATGAAATATGCAAAAAATTCCGACGGGAAGGAAGATATTTTGATGAAATCATTTCAGACTAATACTCTTTCACAGTTTCAACGCCAACTCTGTAGCGTTCAAGGCCGACTTTTTGAAAATTCTGCAAAAGATGGTTTTGAAAGCGAAGCATTTATAAATGGATTTATGAACAGCCAGACTGCCGCTTTTTTTGATCTTCCCTTTGACCGAACACAATGGGGTGGCGAAGAAAATCTTCTATACGATTACAAGGAAGAGGCCGGTAACATTCCTGCAAATGGGCAGTTTTATTCAAACGAGAGCCTTTTTTGGATAGGTTATATTTATCGATATTGGCATTTTTTTACAGGACAAACAAGTAAAGAAATCAATAAAATCTGTGATGCTAAAATTATGAACGGTCTTTTTTCTGCCTATCATACTTTAGATTGCTCCATGGCAATCCAGAGAATCTTGGAAGGAAATAATTAATTTCTTTACCTAGCTCCTTAATTAATGATATACTCAAATTATAATGAACCTTATCCCTGTTGAACGGCCAGAGGATTTTCTGCTGGCCCGACAGTTTATTCTTCCCCACGAAGAAACCTGTGTTTCGCTGTCTTCTTTGGTAAGGAAAAAATCTGACAAGCTTGTTTTTCTTACAGCCGGTTCAGCTAATGCTGCACTTTCGGCCGCTTCCCCCACTCTTCTAGGCCTCCTAAACCTTGATTCCACACTTTACTATTGCATCCCAAAAGCCCACCAGCTTAATGCCCAGGAACTGGCAGCTTTACTTTCTTCCTGCAGATTGCCCAAAAAGCCGGTTCGCTGCATAAGCGGCGAAAAAACAGGTGCCGTAGTCTTATGTAAATCCCTCAATCTGATTAACAAAAAGGATCCACTTCAAACAAACCTTTATAAAATGATGAGGTTTTCATCAAAAACAGAAGTTCCATCTCAAATCCTTTTTAATGATGATGAAATAATCCGCTGCACAGAAAAAGACATGGATCTGCTCTTTCCACTACAGGAAGGCTTTATAAAAGAAGAAATTGCCCTTCCAGGCCACAAAGTAACCGATGCAGAAGTTTCCATCATGCTGCGCAAGATTCTTAAAAATCAGCTTTGCTTTGCCCTGCTTTCAAATGGAGAAGCAGCAGCAAAAGCCAACACCAACGCAATCGGCTTTAACTGTGTACAGCTTGGCGGAGTTTACACCAGCCCACTCTACCGCCGTAACGGCTACGCCGCCGCCCTCATCACAGCCCTTTGCAAGCGCGCCCTCCACGCCAAGCGCACCCCCGTCCTCTTCGTAAAAGAAAAAAACACCCCCGCACTCAGCCTCTACCAAAAGCTCGGCTTTGCAGAATGCGGGGACTATGAAATTTTATATTACTAGCTTATAGTCCGGTCAAATCAACTTTATATATTAAACCTGGAAGAA
>JAIKYB010000091.1 GCA_024683675.1 Treponema sp. | reverse complement strand
ATGTTTGAACACAGAACTATAAGCAGGCGGATAATAAAATTACCTGCAATAAGGAATACCAGCAGACTAATCCAGGTTACTAAAAGAGATTTCTGATAAGATATATTAGTCTTTATGAAGGTAGAAGCAATTTTGTAGGATAGATTTGAGAGCATCCTGTCTACCTGGCTCCATGGAGATTCATAAGGGGTATAGCCGTGATGTGTTGCAAGAACAATCCAGCGGATAAGTACGAGAATAAAGAGCATTCCGATAAGAGACTGAGCAATTCCCCAAAGATTATAAATAATAGTCTGAAGAATACCTCCAAAGTAAATGCGTCCTGTTGCCTGAATGCCGCCTAAAATTGAAGACAGCAGAGAAAGCAATCCTATAGAAATGATTGGAGAAAAATCTATGTTTCCTATTCTTAGCAGGCCACTTCTTGAAAAGAGATTCATGTAAGGCTCGCAAATTGTGGAAATAATTTTTCCAAACTTTGTGAACTTTAAGCCTGGAATCCAGGACATTATGATATATATAAAACAAGCAAAGGTGTAAAGCGAAAGAACTGCTGCAAGTATTGAAAGAATTGTCTGTACCATTTTACCTTCCTTAGGCTATTCTACCCATACTTCTTTTACAGTTGCCATGTCTTTTAATTTTCTAAGACCTGATTCATCTGCATTCATAGAAATCTGTTGGCTAGCCTTTATGACATAAGGATTATTTCCTGTGTCTATATGAAAATATACTGAACAATTACCTGATTTTTCAAATAAAAAATCACGTAAATCAGTTAAAGCTGCTGATGTATTGAAATTTGGATTCAACATAATATGAATTGAATTGGCAGCCTGATTTTCAAGCTTTGAGGCATCTTCCAGAGCATCGACTATAAGGGATGGAGTATCCCTGGAACCATCAACCTTGCCGCGGAAGGCGTAAACATTGCCATCTTCCAGCTGAGCTTTCATGCCTTCCCAGGTTTTTGGGAAGAAGGTCATGTCTATCTGGCCGTCATAATCATTCAGCTTTGCAAAGGCCATTCTGTCACCTTTTTTGGTTGTGATTTCATGGATTCCTGTTATCATACCAAGGGCTGTATAGGATTTTCCAGAGTCCTTAATCTGCCAGAATTTTGCTCCGCTTGCCTGCAGGGCTTCTTTTTCAGCCTTACTTTCTGCTGCAATTCTGTCTATGTTCGAGGCCCTTACAGTAACAGCCCTCTCAAAGGCCTTTTTATAATCATCAAGAGGATGTCCGCTGACATAGCAGCCTATACATTCCTTTTCCATTGTAAGAAGTTCCATGCGTGGTAAATCATCTACAATTTTAAAGTTATAATCGGTATAAGTTTGAGCCTCTTCGCCAAGGTCTCCGAACAAGTCTCCCTGTCCTTTTTTCTTGTCTTCCAGAACCTCGGAAACAAAATCCAGGGCTCCTTCCATATTTGCCAGCAGAGTTGGTCGGTTTAATGCCTTTCCTTCCTTTTCGCCCAGATGGTCAAAGGCTCCTGTTTTTATAAGAACTTCAATTGCCTTTTTATTAACCAGTGTTTTTTCACGGCCGTCAGGGTCTTTTTCAACAAGGGCTCCGACTCTTTTTATAAAATCCATAAAGGAAGTGAATTTTCCGTGCTCTTCTCTTTCTTTTACAATTGCCTGAGCAGCACCTTCTCCCATTCCCTTAATTCCTTTTAAACCAAAGACAATTCTTCCGTCTACTACGTCGAAAATAACATCGGAACGGTTTACGTCCGGGGCATCTACAGCAACACCCATTTTGCGGGCTTCTTCTATATAAAAGGGAAGTCCGTCTGTAGAGGTAATTTCGTTTGTAAGGTTTGCTGCCATGAATTCAGCAGGATAATGGGCCTTGAGCCAGCCTGTTCGATAGGCAAGTACAGAGTAAGCTGCCGCATGTGATTTATTGAAACCGTAGCCTGCGAATGGAACCATGATATCAAAAATTTCTTCGGCATGTTTTTCTGTATGACCGTTTTTAAGGGCTCCTTCTACAAAGTCCTTTTTCTTACCCATCAGAACTTCAGGTTTTTTCTTTCCCATGGCACGGCGCAGCATATCGGCACCACCAAGAGAGAAGCCTGCAATAATCTGGGCAACCTTCATAATCTGTTCCTGATAAACCATTACACCATAAGTTTCTTTAAGCAAATCCTCAAGGGCTGGGTCCGGGTAGTGTACGGTTTCCGGCTTCCATTTTCCTTCGATGTACTGTGGAATACAGTCCATTGGGCCCGGACGGTAAAGGGCGTTCAAGGCAACCAGGTCTTCCAGCTTTTCAGGCTGGAATTGTCTAAGAATTTTCTGCATTCCAGGAGATTCAAACTGGAATACGGCAACAGAGTCTCCTCTTTTAAATAATTCAAAGGCTTTAGGATCTGATTCGCTTACATTTGCGGTTATAAACTCAGGTTCTCCCGGTTTTTTGTGCTTATTTATAATTGCTTCTGCATAACGGATAAGGGAAAGAGTCTTTAGTCCAAGGTAGTCAAACTTTACCAGACCACAAGGCTCGATAATATCCATTGTGTACTGAACTCCAACTTCACCTGTTTTTGGATCCTTGAAAACAGGGGCCCAGTCTGGAAGCTCTGTAAGTCCAATTACCATACCCGAAGCGTGCAGACCAGTGTTTCTCTTTACTCCTTCAAGTCGGAAGGCAAGGTCAAAAAGCTCCTGATAGCGAGGGTCATCCTTGTAAGGAATAAGCTGACCTCCATCAGGGAATTTTTCAGTTGGTTCGCTGAAGGCATCCTTGAGTTTTGCCTTTGGATTATCAGGAATGCACTTTTTGAGCATGTTTACTTCAGAAAGTGGGATTCCTAAAACTCGGCCTACATCGGCAATACAGTTCTTTGGTTTAAGGGTACCAAAGGTTACAATATGACCAACGTTTTTGTCACCGTAAAGGTCGCGGGTATGCTGGATAATATCCTGGCGATAATCGAAGTCCATATCAACGTCGAAATCCGGCATGGATACACGTTCTGGGTTTAAGAAGCGTTCAAAGATAAGACCAAATCTGAAAGGGTCAATATCTGTAATTGTCATGGCATAGGCTACAAGAGAACCTGCACCTGAACCACGACCAGGACCTATTGGAATGTAAGGCTTTGGCCTGTTGTTTACATTATCCCAGGTAGATTTTGACCAGTTGATAAATTCCCATACAATCAAAAAGTAGCCGGAAAAGCCCATGGAAAAGATAATTCCCATTTCGTAGTCGGCTCTTTCACGAATTTCCGGGGTTATTTCCTTATAGCGTTTCTTTAAGCCTTCTTCTACAAGATAGCGTACATAATCATTCTGATCGCTCTGATAGTCGTCTCCGTGAGTGCGGAATTCCTTTGGAAGTTCAAAGCGAGGAAGACACTCTTTTAGTTCTGGTGTGGAGTATTGCTTGATTGTAAGATTACACATGTTTGCAATCTTAATTGTGTTATCGTAGGCTTCGGGACACTGTGGGAAAAGCTGACGCATTTCATCTTCAGTTTTAAAATACCAGTTATCAAGGTCCTGGTCTCCACCCATTTTTGCGTGTTTTTCATGAAGAAGATTTTTAAAACCGATACAGCGCAATGCATCTTGAGCAATGGCATCTTCTTTTTCTACATAATGAATATCATTTGTAACAACAAGAGGAATATCCAGCTCGTGGGCCAGATCAATCAGCTTCTCTGCTACTATTTTTTGATCTGGAATTCCGTGGTCCTGAAGTTCAATGTAGTAGTGGTCTGGGCCAAAGAGATTTTTGTATTTAAGTGCCAGTTCCTTTGCTTCCTGGTCCATTCCTGCAAGCAGCAGCTGAGGAAGCTCTCCTTGAATACAGGCAGAACAGCAGATTAAGCCTTCGTGATATTTTTCCAGAAGTTCCCAGTCAATTCTTGGCTTTCCGTAATAAAGACCTTCTGTGTAGGCAAGTGAAGAAAGCCAGCACATATTTTCATACCCCTTCTGATTTTCGCATAAAAGAATCAGATGGAAGTAGTGGGCGTGGCGATCCCCTTCTTCTCCCTTATGGCTGTAGGGAACATCATTTTTTTCAAAGTGACTGCCGTAGGCTACGTAAAATTCTTCACCTACAATAGGATTTATTCCGTTTACGTGACAGAGCTTTTCAAAGTTTAAGGCACCGAACATATTACCGTGGTCGGTTAGGGCCAGGGCTGGCATATTAAGAGCCTTTGCCTTAGCTACCAGCTTATCCAGTGTGGCACAACTATCCAAAAGAGAGTAGTCTGAGTGGACATGAAGATGTACAAAGTTTGCTACTGGGGTGCCTTCCGGGGCCGCTGGAAATTCGTGATAGTCAGCCATTAAAAAAAACTCCTATGTAAGAAATATCTTACATAGGAGTATATCATAAAATCATCTAAAATTCAGTATATTACAACTTGAACTCTTTCAAATCCTCCATAAGTTCTTTGAGTCCCTTCTGGGTTTCATTTGTAGAAGCAGTGGTGATTTGAACTGCATCAGAAATCTTGCTGGAGAAGTCTGTAATCTGCTGCATACTTTCAGAAATATTTGTAGTAACTTCCTGAAGGTTCTGCATTTCTTTTAGAATTTGTTCTCCACCAACAAGCATTTCAGAAGATCCATTTTTAACTTCTGAAGTAGAATCGCTGATTGCTCTTACAGCCTGGAGAACCTGCTGGTTTCCTGAATTCTGTTCTGACATTGCATTTGCAATAACAGATTCCTGATTCTTTACAGTTTGTGAAAGTTCATAAATGTTGGCAAATACTTCTTCTACAAGCTTAATATCTTCTGCAATTATTGTGATACCTTCTGAAAGTGAATGAAGGTTTTCATCAATCATCTTACTCTGATCTGCAGACTGTTCTGCAAGCTTTCTGATTTCTTCAGCAACAACGGCAAAGCCTTTTCCTGCTTCACCGGCATGAGCAGATTCAATTGCGGCATTCATAGCAAGAAGGTTAGTTCTGCTTGCAATACTCTGAATCATTCCTGAAGCCTGAAGAATACCTTCAGACTGCTGCATAACGCTGTTTGCTGCATCAACTGCAGTCTTAACTGTTTTGTGTCCTTTTTCTGAAGCGTCAGAAAGCTCTGCAACAGAAGCTGTATTTTTTTCAAGGATATTTGTAACACTGGCAACGTTTGCAACCATTTCTTCTACAGCAGCAGAAGACTGTGTTACACCAGAAGCCTGAGTTTCAATGGCATTGTTCAAAGAACGGATATTTCCCATAATCTGTTCAACGGCACTGTTAGATTCCTGGACTCCAGATGCCTGAGTTACAATTTCTGCACGAATGCTTTCAATTGCTTCTGTAATGCTTCCAACATTCTCTTTTGTGTAGTCCATATTTTTAACAAGGTCAGTAGACTGCTGTACAGAGCTCTTTGTTGAAATGTTAATATCTTTTAGGATTTTTGCAGTTTGATTCTTAAGGGTATTTGCCTGCTGAATGATAACACCTAATTCTGAACGGTTAAAAGGTTTTTCATCTTCAACTGTAAAATCTCTTTCTGTCATAGCCTGGGTAAGCTTTGTGATGGATCTGATACAATCTTTAATATCACCAACAAGCAGGAATTCAATAATAAAGAAGAGGATAATAGCATAGATAATAATTGGAATACCTTCTTTTATAATGGTTGACTGACCTCCGGCTATGGTTGCAGGCTGTAGAACAACACTGAAAATAAGACAAAGGGTTGCAATCAAAGCAAAAAGCAGGGTAAGAAGATTTCTCTGTGTAACATCCATTGAAAGCTGGCTGTTTTTGAATGGAATGTGTGAAAGATTTGGTTCTATAGTTCTTACCTGAATTACATAGCAAAGCAAAGCTGTGTCAAGGTAAACTCCAAATGTAAAGAAATAAATAATCATAGTTGGACTAGAGCCCATCATAGATTCCAATTCCATTCCTTTGGTAGAGATTGCTCCAAGAATAGCACCACCAATAAGAATGGAATAAAGTACTGGGAATACGATGTTCAGCATTGCAATCAATTTGAGTCTTTTGCAGGTTTTTTCTGTTGATTCAGGAGTGTTTTCAAAATTTACAACGGTTTTCTTTTCCATAAGAGCAGAAACAACAGAGGTTGCTACCATTATGATGAAAACAATCCATGGATGTGGTGAGGCCATTATTTGTAATATTTCTTTTAAATTCATTATCCCTGTCAGTAAGGCCATAGGCAAAAGTGCCAGTACGGGTGCTGTATAAATCAGGATAATCATCATGTAACCATACCACGGGATTGTGTTCTTATTTTCCATAATTTTTCCTCGATTAGATTAATTAAAATTCAGCATGTATTTTAACATATTTCTGTAAGAATTGTCAAAAAAAAGGGGATGCCAGACAAAACTGACATCCCGAGGGTATAATTTGAACTATATATTAGAAAAGAGGATTTTCTATTTCTTTAGCATTTGCAAATGGTCCTGCGATTGGATTTGAATCCCTTTTCTTTCCTAAGAAATCAGTATCAAATACAATAGGACTTCCATCTGGGTTTTCATAATTCTCTTCCGGTTCAAAGGCTGGTGGTATATCTTGAGTTTTTATCAGCTTGCATTTTTCAGCAGGTATAAAATCATAAAGATTTGTCTTAAGCAGAATTTTTCCATCTTTTTCTTCAAAGCCAATTTCTACCTTGTGGTCTGTATCAATATAAGCCTTTTCCTTTGGCATAGCTTTGGCTCCATTAAAATACAGGTTTCCTTCTGCCCAAACTGGTAGTTCTGAATAATATCTGTCCGAAGCTGGAGAGCCCATTCCGCAGTAGCCTTCAAACATTTTT
>JAIKYB010000083.1 GCA_024683675.1 Treponema sp. | reverse complement strand
GTATTGTTTGGAATTACCTATCAAAAGAAGGGTTTTAAGCTTTTTGATAGGTAATTATCACTTCGGCACTTCTTGAAAAGTTGCAGTTGTCGACAGATTTACCTATTCTATTAGAGACAAGAGCCCAAAGAATAGGTAATTCCCACTACAGCGCCTCCTGAAAAGTCGCATGTACCACCAGGTTTACCTATTCTGCTTAAAAAGATAGGTACACCTCCCCCACAGAATAGGCAAATTGAGAAAAAATGGAAAATAAAATGATAATTCGAAATATTAAAAAAGAAGAACTTCCCCTCTGTCTGGCGCTAATCCACCGCAGCTTTAAGACTGTTGCCGACCGCTTTTGCTTCACGAGGGAAAACTGCCCGGGCCACAATAGTTTTATGCCCATGGAAAAGCTGGAACGCTTCTGGGACTGGGGCTTTAAGATGTATGGACTTTTTGAGGAGACTGTAGGAGAAGGAAGTGCGGACTATGAGGTTAATACTGAAGAAAAACTTATTGGATATTTTTCCATGAGTCATCACTTGGAACGAGAGAATGTAATTGTTCTTCACAATCTTTGCGTGGCCCCAGAATCTCGGGGAAAGGGTTACGGAAATCTTCTGTTGGATGCAGCGAAGGAAGAGGCAGTCAAGCTGGGTGGTAAAATCCTTTTTCTGGATTTTATTGATATGCATTCTGAGCTCAAGAACTGGTATTTGTCAAAGGGCTTTGTATATAAGGGAAAAGATGCCTACCCTGGCCTTCCCTTTGAGGTTGGGAAGGCAGACTTTTGTCTATGAGGAGGAGAAAATATGAAAAAGAAACTTGTATTACCAGACTATAAAAACTGTATCGCAAATCTGCCAAACTCAATTTTGAAGAAGTTTAATGCGGAGCCGCGGGGAGACACTTTGCCTCTTCTGGATCCATACCTTAAAAAGGATTACAAAAACATCGTAGTAATCCTTCTGGACGGAATGGGGAAGCTTATTCTTGAGCGCCACCTTACAGAAGACGGCCCCTTCCGCTCTCATCTTGCGGGCATTTACACTTCAACCTTCCTGTCTACCACGGTTGCGGCAACCACTTCTATGATGTCGGGACTTCAACCCTGTGAGCACAGCTGGCTTGGCTGGGACTGCTATTATCCTCAGGTTGATAAGAACGTAACTGTTTTTTTGAATGTTGAGCAGGGCACATAAAAGCAGGCAGCGGACTACAACATTGCACAGACTCTTTCTCCTTATGAAAATGTGGTTGACCGGATCAAGCGGCATGGCGGTCAGGCCTATCTTGAGGCGCCTTTTGCAAACAAAACTATTAATGATTTTGAAAAGCTCTGCGACCGTGTACGTGAGGATTGTGCAAAGCCTGGTGTAAAATATGTTTACGCCTACTGGAATCAGCCGGATGGACTTTTGCACAAAAACGGCTGCAGCTCACAAATCGTAAAGGAAAATCTTCTGGCCCTGGAAGCTTCCGTTGCAAGGCTTGCCTCAGAACTTGATGACTCTCTCATAATTGTTACTGCCGACCACGGCCATATCGACAACAGGCAGGTTTGGCTTCGTGATTATCCCAAGCTTTATGAATGCCTTGAGAGGGATGCTTCGCTTGAACCGCGGGTTTTGAATCTTTTTGTAAAGCCTGAGAAGGAAGCATTTTTTGTGAGTGAGTTTAATCGCACTTTTGGAGAAGATTTTGATTTAATCCCGATGGAGGAGGCAATTGACCGCGGACTTTTTGGAAGGAGCCCCCATCATCCCCTCTTCCGCTCAATGCTGGGAAAATATCTTGCCATTGCGACAGGAACTCTTTCTATCATGACTGTTGATGAAAACCTTATTTCCATGCACGGAAGTCTGACAGAGGATGAAATGCTGATTCCGCTCATTGTTTTTGAAAATGGGAAATAATATTTGACATCTGGCTTAATATGCAATATATTGCATATATGACAATAAAAAACGAGGATGTCTTAAATATCATGCCGCCGCAGATGGGCCTTTTTGGTCTGCTCTTTGCTTTTATGAATCGGCTTCAGGCGGTAGGAGACAGCTTTTACGAAGAAATTACCTGTAAGCAGTTTTTTCTCCTGGCCTGTCTGAATCTCTATCCCAAGGAAGCGCCAACCGCAAATGAAATCGCGGAAACAATGGGCTGCAGCCGGCAAAATGTTAAAGAGCTTTTGAACAGTCTGACTAAAAAAGGCCTTGTGATTCTAAAGCAGGATTCAAGCGACCGCCGCAAGTTTAGAATCTATCCGACTGAAAAA
>JAIKYB010000059.1 GCA_024683675.1 Treponema sp. | reverse complement strand
TTCAATTGCCTTCTGGAAGCGGGCAAGCAGCTGCTCTTTATTAATGCTTTCATCAACAAGAACAAATACTTCAAAGCCCTTTCCTACAGCACCAATTGAGCTTGCAGGCTTAGCATCAACAAATTCTACAGCAGCAACACCACCAAGCAGCTGAATCATTTCAACCTTTTCGCGTGCAACCTCTGCGGCACTTCCCTTTTCAATCTTAATGGCAATATTAATTTTGATTGCAGGGTCAATTCCACAATCTACCTTTGTAGCACGAACCTTACCAATCAAGTCCTTAAGGGCTTCAAAGCGCTCTGCAATTTCTGCATTATCGCGGGCAGCAGAAGCTTCCGGATATGGAGCATTGATAAGCATGCCAGCATATTCGCTGTTACTTGCAATTTTCTGAATACCTGCAGCTTTTCGGTTAGCAGCAATCTCAGACAATGGAAGCTTTGCGTAAATCTCTTCTGTAACAAATGGAATATATGGATGAAGAAGACGGAGATTTTCTTCCAGGATGTTCATCAAAACAGATGCCTGGCGGTCCTTTTCCTTATCATCACCATTCTTAAAGTTGATTTTTGTAGCTTCAACGTACCAGTCACAGAACTCATTCCAGAAATATTCCATAAGAGCGCTGGCTGCATCATTGTAGCGGTAAGTATCCAAAGCTTCGCGGGCAGTCTTAACAGCAAAGTTCAGGCGACCGTAAATCCACTTATCAAGCTCAGTAAGGTCTGCATCTGTAACCGGAACAAGATTGCGGCCTTCAAGGTTACCCAAAAGGTAACGTGAAGCATTCCAAACCTTATTACAGAAGCGTGAACCAAGCTTAAAGGAATCCTTATCAATCAAAACGTCCTGGCCCTGGGCACACATAAAGGCAAGAGTAAACTTAAGGGCGTCAGAACCATAAATATCAATAATATCAAGAGGGTCAATTCCGTTTCCAAGAGACTTAGACATTTTGCGGCCCTGCTTATCGCGAACAAGTCCGTGAATATAAATATCGTGGAAAGGAGCTTTACCTGTAAACTCAAGACCAGCCATAATCATACGGGCAACCCAGAAGAAGATAATATCGTAAGCAGTTACAAGAGCTGTTGTAGGATAGAACTTTTCAAGGTCTTCTGTTTTCTGAGGCCAACCCAAAGTTGAGAAAGGCCAGAGCCATGAAGAGAACCAGGTATCAAGTACGTCTTCATCCTGCTTTAGGTCTTCTGCACCGCAGCCACATTTCGGGCACTTGGTTGGATCTGTGCGGCTAACAATAACTTCACCACACTTCTGGCAGTACCATACAGGGATTCTGTGACCCCACCAGATCTGGCGGCTTACACACCAATCGCGGATATTAACAAGCCACTGTTCATAAGTATTTTCCCATTTCTGTGGGAAGAACTGTATTTCTCCGGCCTTCCATGCAGCAAGAGCCTTATCTGCCATTGGCTTCATTTTTACGAACCACTGGTCGCTCAAATATGGCTCTACAACAGTCTTACAGCGGTAGCAGTGTCCAACAGAGTGAACCATTTTTTCTTCACCCTTAAAAAGGCCAGCTTCTGTCAAATCTTCGATTACAAGCTTGCGGGCTGCTTCCGGCTTAAGTCCACGGTATTTTTCCGGAACATTTTCGTTGAGTTTTCCGTCTGGAGTAAGAAGGTTGATAACCTCAAGATTATGACGCTTACCTACTTCCCAGTCGTTAGGGTCATGGGCAGGAGTAATCTTTACCATACCTGTTCCAAATTCCTTGTCTACATATTCATCAGCAATAATTGGAATCTCTTTTCCAGTAAGAGGAAGCTTGAGCATTTTTCCTACAAGGGCTGTATAACGTTCATCTGAAGGATTAACTGCAACAGCAGTATCACCAAAGAAGGTTTCCGGACGAGTTGTAGCAACTTCGATTTTTCCGCTTCCATCAGCATATTCATAATAAAGGTGATACATTGCACCCTGAGTATCTTCGTGGTCAACTTCATCATCTGCAAGAGCAGTACCACAACGAGGACACCAGTTTACAAGTCGCTTACCACGGTACATAAGTCCGCGTTCATAAAGAGTTACGAATACGTCGCGAACAGCGGCAGAGAGGCCTTCGTCATAAGTAAAGCGCTCGCGGTCCCAGTCTGTAGAGTTTCCAAGCTTTCTCTGCTGTTTTACAATTGTATTGTGATGGTCTTCCTTAACCTGCCAGGTGCGTTCAAGGAACTTTTCGCGCCCAAGGTCGTTACGAGTAAGACCTTCTTTTTTAAGCTGACGTTCAACAACGTTCTGAGTTGCGATTCCGGCATGGTCTGTACCAGTTACCCAGAGAGTGTTATCTCCCTTCATACGGTGATAGCGAACAACGATATCCTGAAGAGTATTGTTGAGACCATGTCCCATGTGAAGAACGCCGGTTACATTTGGAGGAGGAATGACGACAGAATATGTATTTGTTTTTTTGTTGCAGTCTGCGCACTGACACTTATACTGCTCGTGTACAGGGGAAGCTTCGTCGCTGGCTGGTTTAAAATAGCCCTTGCTATCCCACTCATTGTAAATTCTGTCCTCAAAGGATTTAGGCTCGTAAGCCTTTTCTAGTTCAATTGCTTTCATTTCATTCCTCTTTTTAAAGCATTTTATATGAAAATATTGCTCAAAATTATAATGAATTCGCAGTTATTTGTCATTATTAAAAGCCTGCGAAAATCCTTTCTACCGGCTTTAGAAATATACTAAACATAAATAGAATCAAACAATTTTCTTTTATGCAAAACTATACAATGTAGACATGCAAAAGAAGAATCGTGGCGCACTGCCAATGATAAAATTAACCTTTCCTATCGCAATGGAACAATTTTTAAGAATTCTTGTTTCATCTGTAGATACTATGATGCTCAGCTCCTATAGTAATGATGCAGTTGCCGCTGTAGGACTTGTTTCCCAATATGTTTTCTTTTTAAATCTAGTTTTTTCTGTAATTGGAACCGGATGTTCAATAGTCCTGGCCCAATATCTTGGTGCAAAAAAAACTGATCAGGAATTAAATCATATAGCCCAGGCCAGCTCTGTAATGACCCTGGGAGTTTCAATCTTTTTAACAGCTCTTGTAATTCTTGGAACGGGGCCCCTGCTAAACTGTTACACTCTTGATCCTACAGTAAGAAAGTTCGCCTGGCAGTATTTTGTAATTTTTGGCGGAATATGCTGCTTCTTTAATGCCTTTAGTCTGCTACAGGGAGCCATATTAAGAAGCTACGGCTACACAAATGAAGCTATGATAGTTTCTATTGTAGCAAATCTGATTAATGTACTGGGAAATGCACTTTCCCTTTATGGCTGGTTCGGTCTGCCAATACTTGGTGTTCCTGGTGTTGCAGGTGCTTCAGGGCTTTCCATGGTAGTTTCCTGTATTATGTTCCATATTTTTATCAGGCGCAGAAAGGATGTTGCCTTTTCTTTTAAGGGAATTACAAAGGTTCCGGGCCGCAGTTATAAGATTATTCTTTCGGTCGGAGTTCCAACCGCAGGAGAAAGTCTTTCTTATAATATCAGTCAGATTGTAATTATGGCTATGATTTCTACTCTGGGAACTTACGCTATGTCGGCCCAGGTATACACAATGACTATAGTCCGCTTTGTGTTTGCAGTTGCCGTAGCAACAGGAAGTGCGACTCAGATAAAAACCGGCTATTACGTAGGTGCCGGAGAAAACGATGTTGCCTACAGAAAAATATTTCTTTATCAAATAGTGGCCACCAGCTGCTCTATGATAATGATTATAATAGTAAATATTTTCAAAGGTCCCATTATCAGTATCTTTACCGATATTCCACAGGTATTCTCTCTTGTTTCAACTCTACTGATTTACTCTGCCTATATTGAATTTGGTCGTGCCTTAAACTTGGTTTATGTAGGAGCCTTAAAAGGCGCTGGAGATGTCCGCTTTCCTGTAATTTACGGAATCTGTTCAAACTGGGGAATTATGGTATTAGGCAGTTACATTCTTGGCTTAAAATGCGGCCTTGGCTTAGTAGGCTTCTGGCTTGGAATTGGAACCGATGAAACAACCCGTGGAAT